>JAVCCX010000047.1 GCA_030765245.1 Candidatus Zophobacter franzmannii
AGATACTATCTTCCGGTTGATAATGCGGAAGATTCCGTCGATAAAACTCCTTATACTTCAATGACATATTTTACCCTCCTTCTTTCAAGCGAAGCTTGCGTACCGCAATCATCCCTGATTGCGTCTTGGCATTTACAAGCGAAGCTAACACTCTTTAAGAACACAAGCAAGATGCTTGTGCTACGATTTCAACATCTTAAAAGCTGTTGAAATTAGCTACTTCTGCAACAATTCAGCAATTTCAGCAAGTCGTAAAAACTCTGCTCTATATCCGAATTTGTCTTCTCCTGTGCTCCCATTTGAAAGCTCATGTACCATATCCCAGGTTAGGTCACCCTTACTTGGGTGGTTCTGTAAAAGCATTGCATATCCGACTACCGCAGTCGAGAAGCGGAAAGCTTCACTGCATTTTTTATACTTCACTACTTTCTTTAAGAGAGGTTTATCAAATGGAATACTCTTCTCTCCCTCAGGGAGCTTATACCGCAACTTCACAAGAAGTAATTCTTTGTTATATTTATCAATTTTCACAGGTTTGGGCTCCTGATATCTCAGGTCATCCACCAACATTACATCCTCTTTGCTATCTACAGGTACAATCTCATAAATAGCAGTAACAGTATGTCTGGCACCTAACTCTCCTGCATCCTTTGTGTCATCTTTGAAGTCCTCTTTCTTGAGCATTCTATTCTCATAACCTATGAGACGATAACCACGAACCCAGGCAGGATTAAACTCAACCTGAATCTTCACATCTTTAGCAATTGTAAATAGTGATGAGGAAAGCTCATTCACAAAGACTTTCTTGGCTTCAAGTATATTATCGATATAGCCATAGGTGCCATTACCTTTGTTAGCTATCTGTTCGAGACGACCATCTTTTAGATTTCCCATCTCGGTCCAACTCTTGCCATTGTCATAACTTATACTATATTTTATAAAATCACTCTCAGTGCCAAGTCCGACTGTATAGTAATAGAATTTTATCTCATAATTGCTGATATCATCTTTGACAACAGATACAGGATCAAGAGTCAATGTCCCTACATTCTCTCCCAAACCTTTACCAAGCCAATACCAGCTCCCGGCTTTAGCAGTAATTCCGTTTACAGTCTTATCTGTGGGACCCCATTGAACTTTTCTGCTTTGTTTTATCTCGTTGGAATTGTAACTCCAATTATCGGATTTGAAGTTTTCAAAATTCTGCATCTTAAGGATTTCGGCACTCAGTCCAACAGCGAGAAGGACAAATAATACTACCATTAGCTTTTTCATTTCAATCTCCTTTAACAAATGACCTACATTTTCTCTATAATTGTTTCGAATAATCTATAACCATTTATACATTCATTCATTTATATGTCAATTATCATTTTACAGAGAAAGTTTAAATAGTCTCTCTAAATGTATCGTAATACAAATAATAATTGCATCCAATGTAACTAAACAACAGTCACAGCACTCCTTTAGGGCTCTATTACAATACTTAAAAAAAGGTTTATAGAGACTTATACACAAATTGTGTGCGGGTAGCAAGTAGTAAGAGTCTAGTTAGAATTATTGAAGAGAAATATGAGCAGGTCGAAACTAAAAAAGACAATTAGTTGTGATGGGAAGAACAGCAAAGGTAAACCCGTAAGTAATTGAATACACTTCAGAAAGGTTGTTTCCGGAAACGAAGTAAGGAATCAGAAGATACTTGTTGTAAAATAGGCAATAATAGCTATAAACATTACGCATGTTATCTCAACTATACGAAGTATTGTTAATTTCCTTTTCTTCAAAAGAACCTCCAATTTGAATACATATATCTAAATATATTACATTAGGTAAATGTAAATAGAATAATCAAATGGAGAGTATAGTTGAAGAATTCTACCCTAACCACATCACTGTTATTATCATTTGACAGGGAAATAATAATTAAATTCTATCGCTTAGGAACTAAACTTGCATTAATACTAATGAAAATAATATTCGAGGAGATAAATTATGAAGAACTTTCTGCTTTTTGTTCTGATGTTTGCCTTTGCAGGTCTGTTGCTTGCCCAGCCGGCAGGAATAGACCCAAACTACTTTACTAATGAGGAGATTATTAACTATCTTACTCAGGCTGAAATTGACCATCCGGATATGGCAATGGTCGAGATTATTGGTTATTCTCAAGAATTGAGTATGCCAATCTATGCCTTGAAAATATCCGATAATGTGACTGTAGATGAAGATGAACCGGAGTTACTATTTAGTGGTCAGATTCATGCTGAAGAGATTTTAGGAACAGCCGGAGTTATGCGATTGATTGACCAGATTCTTACTAATCCACAGGCATATGGACAGATTATTGCTCAGGAAGAACTGTGGTTTGTTCCAACCATCAATCCTGAAGGAATGGAAGTTGTTATGGATGGTAGAGATACATCTTATCGTAAGAACCAGAGAGATGTGAATAACAATGGTGTTTTAGATTATTCATCTGCTGTTGGTTATGACCTTGATGGTGTTGATATTAATCGTAACTTCCCATTTAACTGGGTGCATGGAGATACTCTTCTTACTCCTGGTGGATACGAAGTATATGACTATTATCGCGGTGGCAGCTCTATGTCTGAGACTGAGACCATTGCTTGGGATCAATTCCTCCAAGACCACAACTTTATTTACTCAATCCAGTGGCACACTTCTCGCTCAGGTAACTTCTCTGAGAAATGCTATTACTCTTACAACTGGTATGATTTCAGACCTTCACCTGACCTTGATATAGCTGCAGAGCTTGGAAATGGTGTGTGTGATGAGATTACAAAATATGATGGTTCTGCTACCTATGAAAGATATCCATCTGCAGGTAGAAAGGGAAGTCAGCATGACTATCTCTATTCAGAATATCAAATTTACCAGCTCTTAATTGAGTGTGGGACCTCTAATCATCAACCAACTGAGCCTGCTCTTACACAGATTACTGATGAGATGATAGACGGAATGGAATGGATGCTGAAAAGAGCACTTCCTTTCCATCTTGATACACCTTCAAACTCATGCTTTACAGGTATTATCACTGATGCAACTAATGGTGAAGTGCTTGAAGATGCAGGTGTATATGTTGTTGAAAGAGAAGCCCCTTATTTAAAACCTAAAATGACAGATGCGCACGGTAGATACTGGAGAGCATTGCTTGCCGGAAATTATACCTATAGAATCGAAAAAGAGGGTTATGAGAATGTAACCGGTAATGTTAGTGTTACACCTAATACTTGGGCAATAACCAATATTCAGTTGCAACCTGCAACTCCGATCGCACTAACAGCAAACATCAGCTACGATGGTGCTCCAATTAATGCTAGACTTGATATCAGTGAACCTACTACCGATTATGTACTTTCAGAAAACGGATATTTAGTATATAATGGTTTCGCAGGTGATTATAAGCTTGTATTCTCATATGATGGATACTATCCACTTGAAATGGATATTACGCTGACTCATGATGAGACTATCAATGTTGAACTTACACCTTATACTACAATCTTTACTGAAGATTGGGAAAGCGGAACTGATGCTTGGGATAATGATCCAAGCTGGGTAAATGTAGATGGACTCAGCTATGACAGACATGCTATGACAACCGGATATGATGGTGGATATAACTTCTATCCAGATAATCAGACCATTAAACTAACAACTATTGCACCTATCGCATTGCCTTTGGATACTAACATCATGCTTGAATTCATGCAGACAGTTTATACAGAGTATGATTACGATCCTGTTACTGTTGAAGTCTCAACTGACAACATAGACTACACAGTTCTATCTACAGAAAGTGGTAAAAAAGACAGTTGGCATAGAAAGCTTGTAAACCTCTCTGATTATGCAGGACAGTCTATATATCTTAGATTCGCCTTAACAGATGTTTCTGAAGATGCAAGATTGGTTGATCCGGGTTGGACCATCGATGATATCAAGGTCTATATTGGCTCAAGTAGTTATGTTGATAATGCTGAAGATATAAATCCATTCAATGAACTGAATGTATTGCATCAAAACTATCCAAATCCATTTAACCCTGTTACTACAATCTCATTCTATACTAAGCAGAAGAATGTGGATTCAGCTTCTATCGATATTTATAATATCCTTGGACAGAAAGTTGAAACACTACCCCTTAATCAGGAAGAGATTAAAAATGGTTCAGTTGTGTGGAATGCAGATAAAAATGCTAGTGGAGTTTACTTCTATAAACTCACGATTGATGGTAAGACTGTAGATACTAAGAAAGCATTACTTATTAAGTAGGCTTTAAAATATATTAGAGAACGCCGGGTAATTCCGGCGTTTTTTTATTTACACCAAATTCTCTATTGGTAATAGTTGGATATTATGCTTAAACAGATAAAAGTAAATGATAGAATAACCGTTCTCCAATCGAAAAGTGGGCTCTTGAATTCAACATTAGTTGAATATGATGATGCTATCATTGTTGTTGATACTCTGCTTCTCCCTGCTGAGATTAATGAACTGAATGAGATAGTGAAAAGCTATTCCAAACCCTTGGCATACATTCTAAACACCCATTATCATAGTGATCATTGTTATGGGAATTCAGTCCTGAAACAAGAGAACACTGTTGTCATTGCTCATGAATTGGCGATGAACACACTTCTCTCTGAGAGGAATATGCTTAGGAAGGGAAGAAAGGTTGAAGTTGATAAACTGAAAGTTAAACCTCCCAATGTATCCTTTAGTGATGAATATATTTTGGACTCAAAATGGGGAATCAGAATACTACATACTCCCGGGCATACACCAGATTCATCAGTAGTTATTTTAGAAGATAAGGTATTGCTATTATGGGTGATACAGTTCTAAATGGCACCGATATTACAGTACCATATTTCTATTGGGGCAATCCGTATGATATGTTAGACTCATTGAAATCACTTCAAACCCATTCATTTAAAATACTAATCCCGGGGCATGGGGAACCTCTAAAGAGTGACAGACTAATTCAAAATATCACCTACTTGGAAACGC
>JAVCCX010000420.1 GCA_030765245.1 Candidatus Zophobacter franzmannii
AAAGCGGTTTTTGGGATCCCAAATTGAATAAAACTGTATTTTTCTTTGATTTTTCTGTATTTGCACGCATCTCTCCCCTTATTTGCAACAATACATGAAAATTCAGGAAAAGTTGAAAAAGTTATCCACGAAATGTGGATAACTCAATGGTTTCATTGGGATGGAATTGGGATGCTATTGGGTTGGTATTGGATTCGTATTGTCTCATGCTTCGTTCTAAACCAGGGGTAAATCGCGATTAATTGAAGAAAAGTAGGAGATTTGGAGAAGGATATTCGCAAGGTGATAGAATAGGTTGTAATTTCTACCATAATACCCTTGCCCCATCGTCGCAAATAGCTCCTTATGGTGCAGGTGCATTTATTCTTTGGTGCAAGTCCACCCAATTAGACTTGCACCACAGTGAACGAAGTGAGTTTGGGGCACTGATAATGAGAACAGGAACTATTACGATGACTCATACTTAATGCCCTTGGCCCATTGTCGCTTTGCTCCGATGAACTCCTTCTAAAGCTGTACAAACTGCGTTTGCAGAGGCGAATCGGAGTTCGCCTCCCCATGAATGCTGGAAAAGACAAAGAGAAGAGAACCTGCACCATAGTGCAGTTTGGGGCAGGGATGATACAATACCTTTCTTACCCTCGCCCCACACTTGGTTGCGGGGCAAGTGTGTTCGTGTCGTGTCACCTTCCCATGAATGCAGGAACTATCCGCAAGGGTTCGGTTATACTTTATTCTTGACTATCAATTGAGTGAAATAAATGTATGTTGCAGGTGGTAAGAATATGAAATTGCGATGGTTATTACTTTTAACTCTGGTTGTGCTTGCAGGATGTGCGGGGTTTAACAATCAGAGTAAGATAGAAGATAAAATTGAAACTGAGATTGAAGAACCCAAAATAGACTACACAACGCTGAGTGACCCTGAGCTCATTGCTGAGCTTGAGCTGAGAGAGATAGAGGTTGACTCACTCTTCTCAGTAATTGATACACTTTATACAACAATTGATTCTCTCTATTATGAAGTAGAGATTTTAAATAACTCACTCGATGATGCCAAAAGGCAGATCCCTGCAAATATTGAATTTGTTATCCCTGATACAATAACTTTTGCAGGTCGATTAGTAGACCTTAGAAGTGAGAGAATAAGAGCAAAGTTTGAGAAGATATTTGCTCGCGAGACAAAGCATGCTTACAAGGTAATCCCTCGGAGTGGAAAGTACTTTGCCCTCTTTGATTCTATCTTTACTGAAGCCGGAGTACCGGTTGATGCTAAATATCTTGCTGTAGCTGAAAGTCACTTAAGTAATCTTGCAAGTTCGCCTGTTGGGGCTGTTGGGATCTGGCAGGTTATGCCAAAGACCGGGAAGAGTCTCGGACTGAGGATAGATTCCTTTGTGGATGAGAGTAGAGATGTATTCAAGGCGACTGTATTTGCGGCTAAGTTTCTTAATCAGAACTATAAGTATTTAGAGAGGAAAGGAGCAGCAGATTGGCTTCTTGCAATGGCTGCCTATAATGCCGGACCGGGAAGTGTTGCCCGAGTTGTGAGAGAACAGGGAGCAGCGGACTTCTTTGAGATTATCTTAAGAGTCGAAGAGACCAATGACTATGTTTGGCGTGCAATTGCGTTAAAGATGATCTTCCAAAATGAAGCCAAAGTATTTGAGAAAACCTTTAGTAAAGAACCACCTATTACGGAATCTTGTCGAGTAGAACACTTGAACCTGAAGGGGCATTATAAACTCGATGATTGGGCAAGAGCACAGGGAACTACAATTGGTGTGCTGTGGGAGTTAAATCCGTGGATTAAGATTTCAAAGCAAAAGCGTAAACGCTATACAGCAATAAATAATGTTGTGCTTCCACCGGGAGACTTTGATGTGTTAGTGCCTAATGATGCAAAACCGGATGAGGTTCTGTTAGCTAAAGTTCTGAAGCGATTTAAAGCAAAGAATGCCGGTTATTACACTTATCATATCGTGAAGAGGGGAGATACCTTATACGACATAGCAAGAAAGTATAATACATCAGTTTCAAGTCTGAAGTCGCTCAATAATAAGCGTTCAAATACGATTAGAGTAGGGCAGAAGTTAAAGCTTTATAGCGGCTCTTACGGTGATAATGATGGAGAAGGATACCATACTGTCAGACGAGGTGAAACCCTCTCCAAGATTGCTGATAAATACCGGATGTCGCTTACCAGACTCAAGAATATCAATAAGCTGAAGAACAATATGATATACCCCGGACAGAAGCTTTACTTAAGCTCGGGTACAACCTCTAACTATTCAGGGTCTATGGAAAAAGGGACTGAGTATCATGTTGTTAAAAAAGGTGAAACTCTTTCTCATATTGCTGACAAATACATCATTCCCGTTCGTAATCTTCAAGCAGTTAATAACCTGAAAGGTACCAATATATTCCCCGGTCAGAAGATCTATCTTGGAACAAAGAATACTACTAAGCCTGGAACTGTCCGTTCTTCCGTAACCGAAGCAAACTATCATGTGATAAAGAGGGGTGAAACTCTCTCACATGTTGCTGATAAGTATTTGATACCTGTAGCAGAATTGAAAAGAATCAACAGCCTTAAATCCAATATGGTCCATCCGGGACAGAAGATTTACCTTTCAAATGCGAAATCTGATGTTGCTAATTCACATATTGTGAGATCAGGTGAGTCAATTAGCTCTATTGCTAAGAAATATGGTGTCTCAGTAGTGAGTATTATTACTAAGAACAATCTTAAGAAGAGAAATGGAGATGTAATAATTCACCCTAATCAGAAGCTTATCTTTTAATAAGTAAGGAGTTATCTATGTGTGGTCGTTTTGCTCTTTTCACTGCTCCAACGGATATTATGTCTCGCTTTAAGTTTATCGATGAACTTGGAGAATATAACCCACACTTTAATGTATCTCCCGGCACAGGTATTCCTCTTCTAACCCAAAACGGGGATAAGCTGATTCTCACCGCTAAACTCTGGGGACTAATTCCTTTTTGGGCTAAAGACCCATCCCTGGGGCAGAAGTTGATTAATGCTCGTTCCGAAACCCTCTCAGAAAAACCAAGTTTCAAACATAGTTTCAGATACCGTCGTTGTCTAATCCCTGCGAATGGCTTTTACGAATGGAAGAATGGTAAACCTCATTATATTCAAATGAAAGATGAAAGTCCTATCTATCTTGCCGGAATACATGATAGCTGGCATTCACCGGATGGAACTCAGTTAGATACATGCGTCATCCTAACAACCGATGCAAATGAGCTATTGTCGCAAGTACACCATCGGATGCCTGTGATTATTAATGACAAAGACGCTGACTTTTGGTTAAGTAGAGACTATGACCAGAACGAGTTAACAAAGCTGTTTACTCCAACTCCCTCAGAACTGTTTAGATTTGATAAGGTAACATCACCAAGTGAAGAGATATTGAGTCTATAATAATATGCAAAAATCACATCATTACTCTGAAAAGAAGTTCCAAAAGTTCACACTAGATAAACAGAGAAGAATACTGCTTACCATCCTCAAAGAGATTGAGAAAAACTATGCTGATATTGATACGAGAAGTGACTTAACTGCTTCTTTCAAAGCTTGTTTGAGTTATGTAAAAGATGGATTTGAGGAATATAGAGAAGCCGTTCCAGTTTTAGACAACAAACGAGAGCTCAGTTATAAACTGACTTCAATTCGACATGCCCTGCATGATAGAGTCCGCGATGAAGAGTTTGCTATTTATTCACTTGATGGAGCAAATAAGGAGCAACCTAAGTTACCGATAGTTGTTATCCTTGATAATCTCAGGTCTGCCTTCAATGTCGGTTCAATCTTTAGAACCAGTGAATGTGTCGGAGTTGAAAGAGTCATCTGTTGTGGAATCACGCCTCTACCGGATAACAAGGATATGCGAGATACGACGATGGGAACAGTTGATTATGTTAACTGGGAGTCTTGCAAAACTACACATGAGGCAATTGAGAGACTTAGAACAGAAGGTTATCACATCTTTGCTTTAGAGACCGCTGAACCTTCTACGGATATATATGAATATGAAATTGAAACCCCTCTTGCTCTTGTTCTTGGGAATGAAGCATTAGGTATAGATAAAGAGACATTGAATCTCTGTGATGGGATCTTAAGAATACCTGTTCGAGGTTTTAAGAACTCTCTGAATGTTGCAGTTAGTTATGCTGTGGTGATATATGAACTTTTACGGAAATTAGAGGAGAAAGAAGATGATAAATAGAGAAGATGCACTCGTTCTTTTGAATAAACATTTGAATAATAAGAATACAATAAAGCATTGTCTTGCCACTGCAATAGTAATGGAAGCACTGGCTGAGAAATTTGGAGAAGATACCGAAGTATACTATCTAACAGGCTTGTTACATGATATAGATTTAGATACAATCGGGGATGATTTCGAGAAACACGCTCTTCTGGCAATTGACCTCCTCGAAGAAGCTGAACTGACTACAGAGATGAAGAATGCTATACTTGC
>JAVCCX010000292.1 GCA_030765245.1 Candidatus Zophobacter franzmannii
AGAAGGGCTACACGATTATCTTTTAACTCTGAGAACTCTATATCGTCACCTTCCATGGAGTAGAAGCGTTTTATCTGATAATTGCCCTGAATAATGGGTTTCTCTGCTGATAGTGCAAATTTGGGTAGATCGCCCTTACCTGTGAAAACTAGACAATCAGCATCACTAATCGCTGAAAGAGGTTCTCGTAGTATTCCTGCGGGTAGAACAAAACCATTACCATAACTTGATTCAGTTTTGAAAAGAACAAAGTCTAATGTGTGTTTTACCTTGAAATGTTGAAAAGAATCATCAAGAATAATATAATCTAAATCCGGGAAGCTCTTCAGAAGCATTCTTATTGCATTCTTCCTATTTCTTCCAGCGATGACAGGAATTCCAACAAGTGAATTAGCTAATAACTGGGCTTCATCCCCTGCAATATCGGCTTCAGGTAAAATCTTATCCCGAGTTGAGATGATAGTGAGGATGTTCTCAAATTCGCCTTTATATCCACGATGTGAAACTGCTACTTTCTTGCCTTGTTCCTGCAAGTATTTAGCTAAGAAGATAGTGAAAGGTGTTTTCCCGGTTCCTCCACTTACTATATTGCCAACACTGATAATTGGGATATCAGTTTCCCAACCTACATTTGATTGCTGTTTTCTTCTAATTCGAGCTATCAATGCATAAGGAAGAGATAATGGGTATAGGAGAAGAGATACAATTGTTCTCTTGTATAAGTGCTTAGTTATAAAGGTTTGTAGGGACATAATAGAATATACCCGTAGTTATTGAACTACGGGTATTTAATAGTTTTACTTAGAATTTAACTGCTGGTGCAGCGGCTGCGCCGGCATCAGCTTTGAAGAATTCAAGCTTTGTGAAATTAAACATTCCTGCTAACATATTGTTAGGGAAGGTCACAATCATTTGGTTGTAATAGTTTGAAGCATTGTTAAAATCACGACGGGCAACAGCGATTCTGTTCTCAGTTCCCTCTAATTGACTTTGAAGAGCTAAGAAGTTCTGATTCGCTTTTAAGTCAGGATACTTCTCTACAACAACCATAAGGCGTTGAAGAGCTCCACTCAGACCAGCCTGCATCTTTTGGAAGTTAGCAAATGCTTTAGGATCGTTAACAATGTTACCGGCATCCACAACACCACCTACTTTAGATCTGGCTTCTGTAACTGCCAACAAGGTTTCGCTCTCATGAGAGGCATACCCTTTCACAGTCTCAACAAGATTAGGAATAAGGTCAAACCTTCTCTGGTATTGGTTCTCAACCTGAGCCCATTGATTTTCAACTTCAATTTTCGCTTTAGCCATTTTGTTATAACGACCGATGAAAGATACAAAAAAGAGGAATAATATACCTACAATGACAAGAATGATTATTGTACTTCTTTTCATAAATACCTCGTAAATTTAGTAGTAATAAATAGATGGCAAGAACCGAAGTCCTTGCCATAGGTTAATGTAATTAATTAAAATACTTGGAATACTTTGAGTAGAATGAGGAGAAGAAGAAAAGCTTGAACAGCAAAACTAATGTATAGTTTCAGTCTAAGATCTTCAACTATCTTTCTAAGCTCATTCTGTTTCTTCTCAGATTTCACCAATAAGTGCTCGCAAACTTCAACCTTTTCAGCAGTCTTATCAATACGCTTGATATTCTTGTTATGGTTAAGGTCACGCAGTATTGGTGCAATAAAACCTGAGAACAGTGTTAATAATGTCGGAAACAGTGAAGTTTTTCCTTTGTTTTTTTTTGACATTTAAGCCTCCGTTAAAACTTGTATCCTAAAGCAATGTGATGTGTCCCATCCAAGTTTGCATGTGAGTTATAAGCATAATCAACTAGCACATTGGCGAGATCAATTCCGACACCAAAGCTAACAATATTAGGTTTGTTGTGAACACCTGCACGGAGTGTTAATGGTTTAATCGGGGAAATCTCAAGACCACCGAGGATCTGAGTTTCTGAACCAAATTCTTGTTTTAACTCAAGTGTAGTCGTAACAGATTCGTATGGTATGTATGCTAAGCCTACAGTAAAAACTTGAGGAAGATCATCTTTGTATTCAGAGCCAATCTTAGGATTGTTCAAATTTGTTACAGAAAAACCGATACGAGTTCTCTGTCTCAAAGTAGCCATTGCACCTAAATTTACTCCATATGTGTACCGATTACCCTGGCTATTGAATTTAAAACTGTAAAGATTAACTCCATAACCAATTGTAGCTTCAGAATGGATATCTTTGAAGAGAGTGAAAGCGTGACACAAACTCATAGTCTTTTCCGATAGTAATGTTGCACCTTCATATGTAACATCGAACATCTGTACACCATAGCCTATAGTCCCGGATTTACCCATATTACGGGAAATAGCAAAATTTTTGAGTTCGTTATAACCGGTATTCCAAAGGTCAGTATAGCTGATAATTAATGAATTATCTGCATATTCTAAACCTGCCGGATTGTAGAATACAGCTGAGGCATCGTCAGATACTGTGTAGAAAGCTCCACCCATACCCCTTGC
>JAVCCX010000177.1 GCA_030765245.1 Candidatus Zophobacter franzmannii
ATAATAGTTCCCTCAGAGAATATATAGAGTCTTTCCATGAGGTTTCTAAGTTGTCTTACATTCCCCGGAAATGCCAAATTAGAGAGTTTATGAATTACCTCTTCGGATAGCTGTTTCATAGGCATATTCATTTCATCAGCATAGAGTTTAGAGAAGTATTGGGCTAAAACCGGGATATCCTCTTTCCTTTCTCTTAAAGGTGGAATTATCAGAGGCACAACATTTAATCTATAATAAAGGTCTTCTCTAAATAACCCTTTCGTAACCATATCTTCCAAATTCTTATGTGTTGCAGCTACTACTCTTGTTTCTATCCTGATGGATTTATTACTACCCACTCTCTCAAACTCACCTTCTTGAATAACACGAAGAATCTTAGCTTGAGCTGAGAGTCCCATATCGCCTATTTCATCAAGGAATAGAGTTCCGCCATCAGCTTCTTCTATCTTACCTTTCTTGTTTCCTACTGCTCCGGTAAAAGCTCCCTTTTCATAACCAAATAGCTCACTTTCTACTAGTTCAGATGGTATAGCCGCACTGTTGAATCGGATAAAACTACCCTTGCGTTTACTCTGCTTATGTAAAGCCCAGGCAATAAGCTCTTTTCCTGTTCCACTTTCTCCACGAATAAGCACTTTACTATTAGTTGGAGCTACCTTGCTTATTTTGTTTTTTAAATCCTGCATCACTGAGCTTACTCCAACCATCCGGTATCGAGACTCTTCATCTCTTTGTAATCGCTTCATACCCTGAGTCAGCTGGAGTATTTTTAGGTTCCGTTGAAGAGTTAAGCGAACCATTGGGAGTGAAAGAGGTTTCTCTAGAAAGTCCATTGCCCCACTTTTAAGAGCTTGAACAGCTACCTGAATATTTCCATGACCTGAAATCATCACAACGGGGAAATTATACCCACTATTCTGTATGGTTTCTAATAAATCGAGCCCACTCATATCTGGTAATTTGACATCAAGGAATAGCATATCAGGATTAAACGCATCAATAAGTTCTCTACCGTCTTTTGCAGTTAATGCAGTCTCTGCAAGGTAACCTTCCTCTTCAGAGATCTCCTTAAGCATACGGCATATATTTCTTTCATCATCAATAATCAATACTTTCATCTGACCTCTCAAGTGTTAGTATAAATTTTGTGCCTTCATTTGGAGTACTATCTACCCAAATATCTCCCGAATTTGCAGTAGTAAGCTTCTTTACAACAGATAGACCAAGTCCTGTACCATTCTGCTTCTTTGTGAAATATGGGTCAAATATACGAGGTAAATCCTCTTGTAATATACCGGAGCCATTATCCTCGATAATTAGCAGAACGCGCCCGATCTTACTGCTTAACCTTATGTGGATACAACCTTTGTCTGAGCAGGCATCGAGGGCGTTCTGCAACAAGTTAGTAAATATCTGATAAAAATGATTACGGTCAAAGCAGATATGTGCGGTTTCATCCATTTGGGTCTCAATTGGAAAGCTTTCTCGGTACCCCTCTAGAATCTCTGTGATTAAGGCAGAAGGAGCAAAAATTGTTCTATTAGCTTCAACAGGTCTTGCAAAATCAGAGAAATTGCGTGATATTGCTAAAAGATTATCAACTTCGTTGTTTATGACCTCTAAAGCTGAAGGAAAGTAGTTTTGAAATGCATCCTTGTCAGCAATGTATTTCTCTTCAAGTCTTTCCAGGGCAAGTTTGATAGGAGTGAGAGGATTCTTGATTTCATGAGCTAAAATACGGGATAAATCTTTCCAAAGAAGCTCTTTTTCAGATGCTAAAAGTTTCTGTTGAGTTGTCTCAAGCTCCTCTGACATCATATTGAACGATTTCTTTAGGTCTCTTAACTCCGGTATTCCTTTTTCAGATAGCCTGACATTGAAATTACCTGCGGCAATATGATCAGTTGCCCTTCGTAGCTCGTATAAGGGCTTGCTAATAGCATTAACAATAAAGATGAAAACACTTATTCCTAAGATAAACAGTACTATAACCCAGACCCAGGAGTATATTTTCATTTTTATTAAGGATGAGTGTGATGCTGCCCTTGCATTAAGGTACTCATTTAGCAGTTTTTCAGCATTTATGCTATCAGCTTGAGTAGTATAATCAATACCGGAGAGAAAATCCTCAATCTTTAGATTTTCATAAGCGAGACCAATATCTTTCTGTCCACTCTGGACAACCTTATTCAGCAACAGAATACTGCTAGAGAAAAGGATAATAAAGATAATAATTAGATAGTATTTTAAGCCTATTTTCATTGTACATCCACAATATCAATATTTATATCCAGCTCCGGGAGCTTGTTCTTCCACAACAGATTAAGGTCAAATTCCCTCTGTTGAGAAGAGAAATATAGTTTATTCAAGCTAGAAATGATTTTAATCGTACATTTTTTCCCCTCCGGGAGAGGAATCAATCGGTCATATTTAGAGAATACAGCAATTAGACCATCAAGTGTATCAAAGTATTGAGCATTGCCATCAGAATTAGTCGTAAACATATAGTGCTTTTGCATTGGAAAATACTTTGCCTTGTGTGTACGGATGTAGCTTTGTTTACGCCCTCCATCACAAGATACTTCAGCAGTGTAGTCCAATACTATCTCTTCTCCAGACTTAAAGATATCATCAAAATCATTATCAAAGGCATTTACAAGCTCTGTTTGGCAACTAACAAATCCATTCTGTATTTCTACAAATGGTTCTCTGAAGACAGCATTGTTGCCTTCATAAGCTGAGAAGATAAGAAATGATAGGGACATTACTCCTTTAACAACCTTATCTGCTAGTGCTGCAAACATAACTTAATACCTCCACTTGAATAATTAATAGTGAAACAATCTTGGCAATCTTTTTCTTATATAAAGAGGAGAGGTCCCACCCAAGGGCAGGACCCGACCCTGACCGCTTAGAGAAATTATTAGAACTGTATCCAAGGACCGGCAGAGATGGCATAGCCATTCATTGTAGTATCCGGGGAGTTATCTATAAGGTAGTCACCACTGGTCTCTGTCCAACCTTTAGTGGCACTATATCCTAACATGTAAGAACCTTCAATTCTGATTCCAAGCCAACTTATAATCTTGATGTAGATATCAGCTTTTGGTTGGACTATAAAATAGTTTCTTGTCATTGTCATAGCATTGTTGCTTCCATCATCAAATTCAGTATTAAGCTGATCCCAATCGTAGCCACCATCAGTTTGAGTAAATTCAATCTGCTGACTTCCGCCACCGAGTGCTACACCTAAACTTGGTTGTAACCATTTTGCTAACATAAATTTCTTATCTATGGTTACAGCACCCCAACCGCTTTCGAAGTTCATTCTGCGAACTGTATTCACAGTTGCTTTTCCACCTTTCAATTCATTCGCCTCATCATTGTTGGGGATTATACTATTAGTTTCTATATCATGTTTTACTTTTCTTGTAAGACTGTATCCTGCAAAAGTACCACCAATATAAACACCTTTACCAATGTTTGCTCTGATAGCAAAACCATTATAAAGAGTACCATTTTCGTCTAAATCTTTGAATCCCATCTGAGTGAAGACTGAGTTTAAATCATCTACATCATCCATAACATACCAAATTGGCGTGTACATACCCTCGACAGCAGGGTAAGAAGTTCTTTTCTTCTTCATCAATTGTTTTTTAGTTAAAGTCTTTTTCTTAGGTTCAGGTCTATGACCAAAAGTGAGATCAAATTCCCGCTCTACTTCATTAGAGAATATCTTAAATTTGACAGTCTGATCAGGCATATAGGCTGAGATAATCTTTACAAACTTATCTTTATCAATACATTTCTTTCCATCGATCTCCATAAGAATGTCATCAGCAGCAAGTCCAAATTGGTGTGCTGCAGAGCCTGCACCTGTACCGGTGATTAAAACACCAAAGTTATTAGGGTAATACAGTTCGCGAGCTTTTTTAAGTGATAAATCTTCATAATAAACACCCAAGTAAGCTCTTTTTGCTGATCCCTCAGTACCGTCCATAGTTACAGTAATTGTTTTTGAATCACCAATACTATCGATTCTAGCTTCAATATCCACAACTGCCGCTTCAAGGGCTTCTTCAATTTCATCCATGTTTCCTTCTACAACGATTGTCCCTTGACCAGACATTAGCCCAACAATCGCGAGTACTACGAGTAATGTTAAAATCTTCTTCATTTTCTCCTCCCTTAGAGTTTTTGTTACGCTTATCTTATACGCACGCAGCGTTCCAAACCGTTCCACAATTTTTAACTTACTGGTGTACTATAGCTTAGGAACAAACATCATGATTTTGGCATCTACTCCTATCTCCTCAAGTATATCATATTGATATAATAGCCAAGTAATATTGATATGTTTATTGTGATTTCTTCTTCTTCTGGCTCGTATCCTCATCAATTCCAGATCCATTGTAGATTAACCCAAAGCTTTTGAAATAGAAGAATAGATGAGATAATGACTGGGAAATGTAGAGTATTTGACTTGACATAACAAGTATCCTCAAAATGCTCATTGGTAAGAAAAATTACAAGTGAGGAACTGAAATGAAGAAGTATGATGTAATCATAATTGGTGGTGGACCGTCTGCAATTATAACCGGAGTAACTGCAAAAAAGCAGAACTCCGATAAAAGCTTCCTAATGATTAAAGAAGAGGAAAAGGGATTGGTCCCTTGTGGAATCCCTTATATCTTTCATGATTTAGGGGATGTTAGTAAGAATGCAATGGGACCGGTTCCTTTTGTTGTGGCAGGTGGTGAAGTGTTAGTTGATACTGCTACTGAGATTGCTCTTGATGAGAAGCAACTGACAACTGCATCGGGAAAGAAATTCTCTTATGATAAACTAGTTTTTGCCACAGGCTCTATACCTATTATCCCAACCTTTATCAAAGGTTATGATTTAGAAGGTGTTGAGTATATAAAAAAGAGTTTCAATTATATTAGTGGATTGAAAGCTAAAACAGATGCTGCCAAATCAATCGTTATCATTGGTGGTGGTTTTATCGGAGTGGAAGTTGCGGAGCAGTTAGCTAAGCATACAGACAAAAAGGTTTATCTAGTCGAAATGCAGGAGTATTGCCTTTTAAATGCTTTCTCTGAGAAACTTACTAAACTAGCTGATGAAGCTATTCGTAGAAGCGGTGTTCAACTTCACACTTCCAGTAAAGTAGAAGAATTGGTTTCTGAAAATGGGAAGGTTAGCGGAGTAAAGCTTGCAGATGGTACTATAATTCCAACAGATTTAGTGATTATGGCAATTGGTTACCGTCCTAATACTGAACTTGCTGAGAAAGCCGGTCTCAAGATAAACTGTAATAAAGCCATTGTTTGCGATACATATCTTAGAACTCCAAGCAAAGATGTTTTTGCAGTAGGAGATTGTTCAGAATCAATCGGATTTATCACAGGCAGAGTAGATAATGTTATGCTTGCCTCCACAGCCACTGCTGAAGCTCGTATTCTTGGTTATAACCTATACAAAATAAAATTGATTCGTAACTTCTCTCGTACTCTCTCTGTATTCTCAACAGAGATTGCCGGCATTGCTTTTGCCTCAGTTGGAGCTATTGAGCAAT
>JAVCCX010000055.1 GCA_030765245.1 Candidatus Zophobacter franzmannii
CCCCTTACCTGAACAGGTAGTCTTCCAATCTCCTGAAAAAGTATCTGACTCATACGGCTTGAGAGCTTTAGTATGATGTCCTTCATGATTTAGGGTTAACTTGCCTTTAAGTGGCATCAGAACCCGACTCACTCCCGGTAGAGAAGTAAACACTGATGAAGGAGTGTCTATAGTCGCTGTACTTATTCTAAACTCAAAGTTCCTTCGATTATAAGCACTCTTTTCAGGGAATATGTATAATTGGGTGGTGATACCACCAGACCATTTTCTTTTTGGTTGTTCTTGCTTTGTGATAACTTTCATGTTTTCTCCTCAACATATAAGAATCCCGATTTCATCTGTCCGTCAAGTGATAATTGAGGCTGTTGACAAGTCAACTGCTTATGTTTTTAGTTTGTTTTTACAACCTACTCCGTAAGGAGGAGCTCGTTGCTCATAGAGCAAACAACTACTTTATTCGAAGAGAGCTTTGTTTAAACTCAAATGAAAGTGTGTTGTAGCACTCTGAAGTGAAAAGTTTTATCAAAGATCCTTCGAGATTATTCTTTTTTGGGTAATTGCAGGGTTTGTCAACAATCTGAGTAATAACTCCTAACAATTTTCTCTTGACGAGTCTCCTTAACAAGTCTCGGATAACAATGCTTAGAGAAACAAATAGGTTAAACCCTCAATATATTTAAAGGAGAGTCTATGTTTAGAAAGATTGTAATAGTAGTGTTATTGGCATCAGTACTCCTAATGCTCTCAGGTTGCTTTGCCGGGTCTAAAGATGAAGATGATAGACCGGCAGGCTTGTTCTTAGGCATTTGGCATGGCTGGATAGCACCCTTAGGTTTAGTCCTGGAGATATTCAATTCCGAGATTCAGATTTATGAGTCTAACAATCGAGGTTTTCTCTATGACCTCGGATTCTATATGGCAATAATCTCAGGATTCGGTGGGCTTTCGCTGTTTAGAAGGTCGAGAAAACGGGATTAATCCCTAAGATTTAGTTTGGGCATGAGAAATCATGCCCTTTTATGTTTTCGATTGCAATCTAATCCTGTTACCTTTGGAATGGTTGAGCGAAGCGAATCCTTGCAAATGGTGAAAGAAACAGAGCTGTAAATCTATAAGTCCATCTATTGAAAATCTCAAACTCCGCATTATCTCCGGGGCTTCCGCGTAAAACAACTCTCCTGAGTTGTTAGGGTTCCGACACAAGCTGGTTTATCAACCATCGCTTCAGCGAAGGTTGAAACTTATATTATGAACCTGCAAGTAGGTTAAAACCCTACATTATTCAACTAATTCAGTTCAAATATAGATAAATCCTATTGTTTGTTAACACTTTCCTTTAAGAAGACGGGAGATTTTATCATTAGTGACTTATACACAACTTGTGGATAACTCGTGGCTTTCCACGGGTGGGTAACGGGTGGGTAACGGGTAGCTAACGCGTGGGACACGCGTCTTTACTAAGCGCGATGTTGGGATGTAATTGTCTGATAGATATGTGGATATGGTTGAAAATGACCCTTTCTGACATCAAATATGTGAAGTTGGCGCATGTTGGTAGGGATTCCAAGCAAGATAAATGTAAATCTAATTTAATATTGAAAATTAGAAATATTGCTTGTCATATCAAGTTAGCATTACGAATATGGTTATACTAAAAAAACACGAGGTAGAGCAGTGAACAAACTATAAGGAGTTCAGATGAACGAATTACATAAACAGACGAATATCAATATCCAAGAAAAAGCCAATATGATCTGGAATATTGCAGATATTATCCAAGGAACATTCAAACCACATCAATACGGTTTGGTTATTCTACCTTTCACAGTTCTTAAAAGGCTGAATGATACTCTACTTCTGACCAAAGAGAAAGATTTAAAGAAATATCAAGAAATAAAGCATCTCGAGGTTCAGGATGGCTTCTTGGAAAAGGCTTCCGGTTTCTCGTTCTATAATACAAGCCCATATACCTTTGAGAATCTTGTTAATGATTCAGAAAATATAGAGGATAACTTCAAGGCGTTTCTGGGTGGTTTTTCTGAAAATGTACAGGATATCATTAAGAACTTCGATTTTATGGGGACACTGAGAAAGCTGGTTGGCTCAACCAAGCAGGAAGATAAACTCTTCTATGTTATTCAAGAGTTTAACAAACCTCAATCATATCTCGGAGTTGATAAGGTTACAACTGTAGATATGGGTTATGTATTTGAGGAATTGGTAAGAAAGTTCTCTGAGAGTTATGATGAAGATGCAGGACAGCACTTTACCAGCCGTGATATTATTTATACTATGACCGACTTGCTTTTGGCAGAAGATGAGGAGAGTCTCACCCGGGAAGGGGTTGTTAAGACAGTATATGATATGGCAATGGGAACAAGTCAGATGCTTACCTGCATGGAAGAGAGATTATTAGAACTGGATGCAGAAGCTGAGATTACCTCTTTCGGGCAGGAGATTAATCACGAGACCTATTCCATAGCAAAATCGGATGCCATAATAAAGGGAAGTTCAGCAGAGAATATGCGTCTCGGTGATACCCTGGCGAATGATAGATTTGATGGCTATGAGTTTGATTATGTAATCTCAAATCCTCCCTTTGGTAGAGATTGGAAATCATCAAAGGGTGCTGTAGATTCTGAGCATAAGAGAGGTGAAGCAGGGAGGTTTGCTCCCGGACTACCCAAAATATCTGATGGACAGATGCTTTTTACTCTCAATGGGATTAAGAAGCTGAAAGATTCAGGAAAGATGGCGATTATTCATAATGGTTCTGCCCTTTTTACAGGTGATGCAGGTTCAGGTCCATCAGAGATACGCAGGTATATAATTGAGAATGATTGGCTTGAAGCAATTGTCCAACTCCCGAATGATGTATTTTATAATACCGGAATTAGCACCTATATCTGGATAATCTCCAAAGGAAAACCTGCCCATAGAGTTGGTAAAATACAATTAATCGATGCTTCCAAAATGTTTGAGAAACGCAGAAAATCTATTGGTAATAAACGGGTTGATATTGCGAAAGATTGCCGAAATGCAATAGTTAAAGCCTTTGGAGAGTTTACCGAAAAACTATATGATTATGAAGGTGAAAAACAGGTTGAATCAAAAATCTTTAATAATGAGGATTTTGGTTATTATAAGATAGTTGTTGAGTCTCCCGAACTTGATGCGATGGGAAAGAAACTCCTTAAGAAAGGTAAACCTGTTCCTGACACCTCCAAACGGGATACGGAGAGTGTTCCTATGAGTAAGGTTAGAGGTGAAAAGGAGCTGATTACCGAATACTTTGCCAAAGAGGTAATTCCCTACAATACCGACGGCTGGGTAGATTATAATAAAACAAAGGTAGGATATGAAATCCCCTTTACCCGCCATTTCTATAAGTATGTTGCCCCCGAACCTTCAGCTAAGATTGCGGAACGAATCAGTAGCTTAGAGTCAGAACTTATGACCTCCCTGAAATCTCTCTTTACTGAGGAGAGTGAATAATGCCAAGAGCAATGAAAGATAGCGGAATTGAATGGATTGGGGAGATCCCGGAAGAATGGGACATTACATTATTGGGAACAAGATGTATTGAAAGAAAAGAGAAAGTATCGGATAAAGGTTTTCAAGCTTTATCTGTTACAAAGAAAGGTATTGTAATGCAACTTGCGAATGTTGCAAAAACAAAAAATAACGATGATAGAAAAAGAGTTTGTGCTGGAGATTTTGTTATTAATTCAAGATCTGACAGAAAACAATCATGTGGCTTATCCAGTTTAAATGGATCAGTATCAGTTATTAATACTGTTTTACAACTAAGAAAAATAAATAAATTATATGTTAAACATCTTCTGAATAATTGTGGTTTTGCTGAAGAGTTTTTTAGATGGGGTTCTGGTATTCACTTTGATTTATGGTCAACAAAGTTTTCAAAAATGAAAAAGATTTGCATTCCACTACTTAATGAAATTGACCAACATAAAATCGCCACTTATCTCGATAAAAAAGTCTCTCAAATCGACTCTATTATCGAAAAGACAAAGCAGTCCATTGAGGAGTATAAGGCATATAAGCAATCTCTCATCACAGAGGTTGTCACCAAAGGTCTTGATAAAAATGTGAAGATGAATGACTCCGGGATTGAATGGATTGGAGAGATTCCTGAGCATTGGGAGACAAATAAGATAAA
>JAVCCX010000188.1 GCA_030765245.1 Candidatus Zophobacter franzmannii
ATGGTCTTACTTGGAGCGTTCCAACAGGATTGACGAATCCAGTAGTAGAAACTTCTGATCCAGGGGACAGTAATTATTATTTATCTGATCCCGATTTGATAATGTCAACGGATGGCTTGACTATGTATCTTTGCTATCGTGATCACTACGGATGGGATTATGAATAATTCAGTGTGATGACCTCTACGGATGGAGTCAATTGGACAGATCCGGTTTATCCATTCTCCACAGCTGAGACAGCTGGTGAAAGGATGCTCTCTCCTGCCTTAATTTATAATGGCAGTGATTACGAAGTCTATACAGTAAGTACTGTAAATACAGTATATACAATTCCTGAAGTGTCAGTACTCAGAACTTATTACAAAAGAACAGCATCCTCACCTATTGGAACCTGGAGTGCTAAGACAGAAGTAGATTTCCCTTTGTACGATGGCTCTAATTGGATTGATCCTGATACTTATTCAGGTGATTTGCAGTACGCATCTCAGATTTGGCATATGGATATGCTCTACGAAAATAATGAATATTGGCTTATTGCCTCAGTTGGAAATGCGACTCAACCTCATGGTGGACAATTATGGATTGCCAAATCTACAAACGGGACAACTTGGACCTTTGATAATAATCCTCTATTGGAATATGAAACTTTAGGTTGGGATAAATGGATTTATCGTTCAACTGCAATCCCATATTATCAAAATGATGTGATGAATCTAAAAATATGGTATTCTTCAGATGGTGGAACAACCCTTGACGATTTAAAGTGGCATATTGGCTACACAATTGCATATAGTCCTGATGATCCTGTTCTTTCTGTTCAAATGTCAGCATTCTATGCAATTTACGCAGACTATAGGAATAATATTAATATACAGTGGTCAACCGAGTCTGAAACAAATGTGCTTGGGTTCAATGTATTTAGTCATAGCAATCGAGACTTCTCTCAAGCAGAGATGAAGAACGGACTGATGATACCTGCTGAGAATAGTAACCAGGGAGCTAACTACACCTTCGTTGATGAACATCCACTTGATACTGAAGATGTTTTTTATTGGTTAGAGATGGTTAGCTTTAGTGGGGAGAGTGAACTCTATGGTCCTACAAAAACTTCGGGTCAAGATAACAATGGGTCCGATAATTCCCATGGATTGGAATCCGGGTTTGTAGGGGCTTATCCCAATCCATTTAATCCCCAAACAGAATTAGCCTTTAATCTTGCAAGTTCAAGTCCGGTGACAATTCAGGTCTTCAATATTAAGGGAGAATTAGTATGGGAATACGAGCCTGGAGTTCTTTCAGAAGGTCATCATACAGTAGTCTTTGATGCTACTAAAGCTATTGGAGCAGGTTCCTCAGGTATCTATATCTGCAAATATAAAGATTCTATCAATACTGTCATAAAGAAATTAGTACTGTTAAAATAACTCTATTTTAGATTTCCCCAATCAATTTATTAATAGTAGTTGCAATTTGTCGAAGACTACATGGTTTAAATAGCACAGCGTCAAAATTATGTAATTTGTACTTCTCTTCAGGGTTTATTGAAGCTGTAATGCAGACAATAGGTTTTGTATCTGTACCCAAGATATCCTTAATCTCTTTTGCTAACTCTTCACCATCCATTTTTGGCATTCTCAAGTCAAAACAAAATAGGTCATACTGTTTTAGATCGGATAATCCTAATGCATCTTTACCGGATGCAGAATCATCAACAACGAGATTCATAATCTCTAACTGCTTTCGTAAAACCTTTCTATTTGTAATTATATCATCGACTATAAGTATTTTTTTTGACTTAAAATCCCATTTCTCTTTCTTTATAGAACCAGTCGATAAGAGTCTTTGCTCATCGATTGCTATTCCCATATCCGGTTCCCTTTACTGTATGTGATTGATGATCGTCACCCTGCACAAATGGTATAAATATCTTATCCAATTCATGAGCTACAATTCCAACCCCTGTATCACTTACATTGATTAGGATTGAACAATGAGTATCAGATAGTCCATAGCAAGAGATTCTAATTTCTTTCAATGATTTTGAAAAATAGCTATCTACAAACTCTCGCTCCATATCTTTCTCAAAGCGAAGTGTGAATCGACTTAACTTGTTCAATGCAGTCTCCTTTGCTGTTAATCGTTCAAATAATACTCATATCTGTTGAAACTAAAATAACAGGATGTATATATTTCTGTCAAGTAACTATCCATATTTGATGTATATAATAGATCGGGAATAGTAAATTGATCCTTAAAAGACCTTTGTCATATATTTCTAAACATCATTATATGTGACGAATAGAAAGCTGTTAAGACGATGTAATTGGATAACTTAATAATTCCTACTAAAAAAATATGAGAAAGTGCTTGCATGCAAGCCCGAGTGAAATAAATTGTATATATCATACTTGAGCAATAGGATATTAGAAATTGGAGTATAAATGAGTAAACTGAATGCGTTTTTCCCGGAATTATTAACTGTTTATATGGAATTAGCACCATATCTATTTATTGGTTTAGCCTTTGTTGGCATTTTGCATTTAATCATTAAAGATGACTGGATTGGTAAGCAGTTAGGCAACAACAAGTTTAGTGCTGTATTAAAAGCAGCATTAGTCGGTGTTCCAATGCCGTTATGCTCATGTGGAGTTATTCCAACTGCATTACACATAAATAAGCAGGGTGCATCAAAGGGAGCAACAGTCTCTTTCTTGATATCAACACCTCAGACAGGTATTGATAGTATTACTCCTACAATCGGGATGCTTGGACCGGTATTTGGTATCTTTAGACCTTTCTGGGCTTTTTTGTCCGGTATCGTTGGTGGAGTAATAACAAATCTTTTTGTAAATAAAAGGGATCAAGCCTTTGAAGATAAACCTATTGAGTCAAGTTGTTCCAGTAGTAGTTGTTCAACTGAAAAGCCGGCAAAGAAATCATGGAAAGATATTTTTAAATATGCTTTTGTAGAGTTTCTTGATGATATATCACCACAGCTCATTGTTGGTATTGTTTTAGCTGCTCTGATTGCTCTTTTTGTACCCGAAAACTTCTTCCAAACTTATGGTAAAGGCTTTACCGGAATGGCGATTATTATCATCTTTGGGTTACCATTATATGTCTGTGCTACAGGTTCGATTCCTATTGCAATTTCGTTGATGTTAAAAGGTTTTTCACCAGGTGCTGCATTTGTATTCTTAACAGTAGGTCCGGCTACTAATATTGCAACAATATCGATGGTTATGAAAGCTCTCGGTACTAAGATAATGTTGATTTATCTTGGATCAATTACTGCAATGGCTCTATTGGGTGGATTTGTTCTAAACTTGATCTTAGATACTCTCAAAGTCGATATGAATCTGATGTTAATGGACCACCCCGAAATGGACTACCCAATGTGGCAGATAATTCTTACCATCCTGTTTAGTATTACTTTAATGTTCTCTATCTATCGCAGAGTTGCTGGAATGTTCTCGAAAAAGGGACAAAGCCATTCGCGTGATGGAGATTGTGGTTCAGATTCACAAGATGCGACTGATCCGACTAATGAAACAATATTAACCATTGAAGGGATGACCTGCTCTCATTGCGTGAAGCATGTTAAAGAGTCAATTGAGGAAGTCCCCGGAGTTAGCTCAGCAGATGTTAGTTTAGCTGGCAAAAGTGCTATTATTAGCGGAGATTATAATCTTGATGATGTTAAATATGCAGTAACTTCTGCAGGATATAAAATAAAATAGTTTCACAGACTAACCCTCTGAACATGGCAGACTTCGGTCTGCCATGTTTCTTTTCTATACCTGCACCGGTCTTCGTCATGACTACGCCCCGGCAGGCCATAGTGAACAAAGTGAGTTTGGGGCAGGGATTAAAGCAATCCTTCTTCTTCTTGTTCCACAATTGCTTTTTCCCTTCCGTGGTAAAACTCTTCTGCATTTCTTGTACATCAAACTATCTTTCCTATTTCGTGCCCCTTTAGTGTAGTTCGTGGTTGAAAACTCTTTCTTCTACGCCACTAACTCTGAAACACCTTCCCGTATGATCAAATCAAACTCAGGGTCAAGCTCTGGATTGTATTGAATCCTATAACCCGTTGTAAGGGTTTTATCAAGGTGTTCGTATAGTATTGGTGCTTCCTCACGCAATTTCTTCATGGTTCTGGTGATTGAGCAAAAGGCATTATGATTACCTCTTTTCAGGA
>JAVCCX010000409.1 GCA_030765245.1 Candidatus Zophobacter franzmannii
GACTATTGTTCCTGTCAAAATCTATATGAATGCTCGAGGTCTGTGTAAGTTAACTATTGCAATTGCCAAGGGTAAGCATACTTACGATAAAAAGAGTGATAAACAGAAGAAAGATATAGCTCGTGAAACTCAGAGAGCAATTAAGAATATTGGTAGATATTGATGAAAATACTGATGGTTCTTGAAAGCTCGTTTCCTCCTGACCTAAGGGTTGAAAATGAAATTGATACACTTGCGGAAGCCGGTCATGAAGTTCATTTAGCTTGTTGGGAAAGAGGAGAGAAAACTAAGAACCATGCTTATCCCGGGGTTACAATTCATAGGCGTGCGATTCCTAAAACCATTTATCAAAGCTCTGTTGGAGCACTACGAACGCCTTTCTACTTCAATTGGTGGAAGAAGTATTTACATAGTTTATTATCTGAAATCAAATTTGATGTGGTACATGTTCATGACCTTCGCTTAGCATCAGTGGCTATTAAGCTAAAAAAAGAGTTTAAATTCAAGGTCGTACTCGATCTCCATGAGAACTATCCTGAATTACTTAATATCTCTGACCATATTAAGCGCTTTCCTGCTAATGTGATGTTTGACCTTGCTGAATGGCAGGATTACGAAATAGAGGCTGTTATGGGTGCAGACAAAGTCATTGTTGTAGTTGATGAAGCTAAAGATAGGCTTATAAAACTAGGTTGTAAAAAAGAGAAGATTGGCATTGTCTCTAACACCTTCCCGGATTACAAATTTCCTGTTCCAAATCATGCAGATAAAAACAAAGAATTCACTATTTTCTATGGTGGAGGGATAACCAGACATCGTGGACTTCAATATGTCATGAATGCTCTTTCGCTGGTGACACAAGAATTTAAAACTGTTAGATTTGAGATTTTTGGAAAAGGAAAATTTGAAGAAGAGTTAAAGGAGCTTTGCGAAAGCCTGAATCTATCAGAGCATGTATCATTTAGAGGATGGATACCACCTGAAGAGATGTTAGAGTACCTATCAAAGGCTCAGGTTGCTATAATCCCTCATATCAAGTCACCTCATACTGACTCAACAATACCTCATAAACTGTTTCAATATATGGCATATGGAATACCTGTAATTACTTCAGATTGCTCTTCCTTAGCGAGAGTAGTTGCTACTGAGAATTGTGGTTTGGTTTATCATCATGACAAACCAGGAGAATTAGCAGACTGTATCATTGATTTAATGCGTCAGCCAATAATTGCTAATATGATGGGCGAAAAAGGCAAGAGAGCAGTTAGCGAAAAGTACTTGTGGCGTTATGATGCTGAAATCTTAATCGAATTGTACGGAGAATTGTAATGAAAGAGATGTTGCAGAGAACTGTTGAAAAAATTAAAGAGCATAATTATTGTATTGGTTGTGGAATGTGCGAAACATTCTGCCCGGTTAGTGCTATTACTATTAACTTTTCGCATGAAAAAGGACAATTCCTCCCCTTAATAAATTACAGTAGATGTACTAAATGTGGTATTTGCCTTGCTGTTTGCCCTGGTGATGACTTAAATCATCCTGTTTTACATCAATCAGTACATCAGAAACAACCTGAAGATCCCTTTATTGGAAGTTATTTACAAATCTATAAAGGATTCTCCAAGAATGAAGAATACCGAAAGAGTGGGGCATCCGGAGGTTTTGTTACCCAGTTCTTGGCGAATCTACTAGAATCCAAAGCAGTTGATGCTGTGTTAGTATGTGCTATGGAGGATGGGAATATCCATGAACCACATTCCTATTTGGTCAAACGAGTTGAAGACCTTGGAAGGTACCAGCGTTCTGTCTATACCAATGTGCATTGGGCAAAAGTTATAGACGAAGTACGAACTGAAAAACTGAGAACTGCTATTGTTGGATTACCTTGCCACATTCATAGCTTGGTGAAAGCCATTGCACTAAAACCGGAACTGCGGGAGTATTTTAGATTCACTATTGGTCTCTTCTGTGGTGGTACCTACAACTTCAATGCAATCTCGAAGACTTTGTCAGATATGAAGATAAGTGATATCGATGTTGCGAGAATAGACTTTAGATGGGGACAATGGCCCGGTAAGCTTAGGATTTTGCAGAAGAATGGGGTTGAGCATCTTACAAAGAGAGGACACCACTTTAGGACTAACTATTTAAGCAGATGCTACTTCTGTTTTGATTTCCTTGCAGATTTAGCCGATGTATCGGTTGGTGATAACTGGATGAAAGGAAATAAGTCCGCAGAGAATGTCATTATTGTAAGAAAGAAAAAAGTATTGAACTATCTTGAGAACCTTGAGCTTGAAGAGATAAGTGCAGAGGATATTCATGTCTCACATAAGTTAAAAAGTAATCCTCACAGATTTTCAGAAGCTAACTGCAAGGTGGGGAATTTCTTTAGTCGTCAGGCTCCGAATATAATCCCTTATTCTGGTATCAAACCAAAAGCTAAGCATTATTTTAGTGCACTTCTTGAATATTATCAGTTTAGTTTAGGAGATTCAAGTGATGAATATAAAAGAGCTTTCCTAAAATTCAAAGACATATATTTCCACTTTGTGATGGGCAGAGAATCTAGACCAAAGAAATAGATGAAGAAACAAAAGCAGATTCTGATTACGGAAGCGGATGTCGTAGGCAACAAGGGTGCAGTTGCAATGGTTAACTGTATTGTCCGTGACCTTCGAAGAGCTAATCCTGATCTAAAGGTATATGTAACTTCTAAGTACTGTCCAGCCGGTATTCATACGCTATCCAACGGAGAACAAGTAGAGATTTTAACTGATCATTTGCATGAGTTTGACACTGCCTTAATAAAGACATGGATAAGATTCTTGTGCTCCTTCTTGGGTTTTGGGAAGTTCCTCTTCAGAAAAGATAAAGTGTTAAAAGTATATGCTAATTGTGATCTTGTCCTGAGTACTTCAGGTATTAGCTTTATTGATAATTTCGGGATTGTTAAGCTTTATCACTATAGTAAATTCTTGCAAATCCCAATCTTAAACAATATCCCTACTATTAAGTTTACACAGTCACTTGGGCCATTTAAATCAAAGTATAATAAGATGATAGCAAAACTGCTTTTACCACACCTGAAACTAATCATGGCTCGTGGTCGGCATACTGTAAATAATCTCAAAGAGTTAGGGATAACAGAGAATGTTGTATCCTATCCTGATATTGCAGTTACTCTTGAGTCTTATCAAACCGAGAGAGTTAACAATATTCTCAAAGAGTTTGAGGGGAAAGAGATAATTGGAGTTTCTCCGAATGAGGTTTGCTATCGGTTAGACGAGAAGAAGATCTACTTGCCTTCAATATTTAGTCTGGTTGACCATATTCTTGAAACACATCCCAATTCTATAATTCTCCTTATTCCACATACAATAGCCGAGAGGGATAAGGGACATAATGATTTCTGGCTTTGTGAAAGGATCTATGAATATGTAAATGATCCCAAGCATGTTAGCATCCTGGATACTTTAGAAATGATGCCTGAGGAAGCAAAATATATCATAGGTAAATGTGATTACTTTATTGGCTCTAGATTTCATTCCCTTATTGCGAGTACTTCTATGAATACTCCAACCCTCGCTATCGGTTGGCACTGGAAATATGAGGAGATGATGGAGTGGATGGGCATAGAAGGTAATCTTGTTCAATACTGGGAGCTCGATAAAGTAGATTTGATAAAGAAATTTGATAACTTTTGCATGGGAATTGCGACGACAGACTTCGAGATGGATAGCCTTGCAGCTAAAGCATCAGAGGCTACTATGATAATTTCGGAGGTTTTGAATGAATCTTAAAGAGCTGAAGTTTACAGTTTTGATGTTAATAGGGATTGTTATAATGAAATTGCATAACTGGGTATCGAAATGATGCTTAAAGGACTCCAGATTAACTTGACGGTTCGAGAAAGTATAATCAATTAATCCTGAATGAGAGGTATATATGAAAAAGATGATTAAGTTCTATCGAATAGGCAAAAAAGTGATTTTCAAGATGAATTTAGGTCGATTGGTCCCATCAAAAATGTTTGAATACTTTGCATATATGGGCAAATTGTCTAAGTGGATTAAGAAACATCCAACTGCCAATTACATAGACAATAAAGGGACATTTGACTATTCAAAACGGTATGATTTATAAAATCATCTTATCCAGGAGCACAAACTGGATACAAATATTGATTATTTAGAATTCGGGGTTGCTACCGGGACATCTTTTAGATGGTGGTTGAGCAAGATTAAGAATAGTGATGCGAGATTCTATGGCTTTGATACATTCTCCGGATTGCCTGAAGATTGGGGTCCTTTTAAAAAAGGTGAGATGCATAATAATTGTGAGAAACCTGTTATTGATGGCAATCGACATGAATTCTATCAGGGCTTGTTTCAGCAAACACTTGAGCCATTTCTTAAATCATATAACTCAAACAACAGAAAAGTCATTCTAATGGATGCAGATATCTATACTGCATCATTATATGTGCTAACTACCATAAATTCAGCACTGAACCCCGGAGATATAATCATCTTTGATGAGTTCAATGTTCCAATGCACGAATTCAAAGCCTTTACTGAGTGGACAAACACCTTCTATATAAAGTATGATGTTCTAGGCTTTGTAAATAACTATTATGCAATTGCATTTATGATAAAGTAGAATTCTATATATGAGAAAGTTATACTATTTCATTTTGGATAAACTCATTTTTCAGTATTTCCATTGGTTACTTGGGAAGAGGATTAGGAAATTTTCAGAATTAGCAACTGGGAAGACATTAGATATTGGCTGTGGAGATAAACCTTACAAGCACCTGTTTGGAGATGTTACAGAGCTAATAGGGACTAACTCTTCAGATTACTATAATGAATTAGACCGGTTACCAAGTGAAACCGATGTTGTATGTGATGATGGGACTCAACTTCCATTTGGCGATAGTGAGTTCGATACAGTTCTTAACTTCCAAGTTCTACCTGTATTCAAGGATATGGATGCCTTCTTTTTAGAGATACGACGAGTATTAAAGGATTAAGGCATTTTCTTTTTATCTACCGACTTCATGTATCCTATCTGGAATGCCCCTGATAATTATTGGAGAACCACGAGTTATGGTCTGGAACTGTTAGCTGAAAGAAATGGATTTGAAGTGATTTCAATTGAACCTTTGGGTGGTTATTATGCAATGCAAGCAAGACTTTTAGTTCGTTTTTTAAGAACTAAGATGGCTTCTCAAATAGGGAATGTTAGAAATGCGAGAGGGTTTCATAAACTCTTTCATCTATTTTGGCTGTTAGTCATAACTATCCGCACCATTCTTGCTCCAATATATGTTAATATTGCTCTATTCTTCTATAGTGTTATGGACAAACTGGAACTTGACGATGAATTTACAACCGGATATCTGATTGTCGCAAGAAAAAAAGATAGATAGCTTTGTAAAATAATGATTGACTCAATAACCGTTAGGAGAATTAATTCTTGTAATAACTTTAATAACTACGAGGTAACCTGAAGAGGATATTAGGTTTATTGTTTTTTGTAATGTTTGCATATTCGTCCTTTGCTCTCCAGTTTAAGATAATTGAGAATTCTAAAGAAGTTCCGATGCATGCCGGATTCGTCAATTTGCCTGATAGGGACAGATATGACAATTACGGGAATCTTTGCGGGATGTTAATAGTCCGTTCAGGTATTAAGGACTTGAATATTGATAGTCCGATGAAGCATCGACAAATCGATAAAGAGGGTGAATACTGGATAATTCTTCAGGATGGTTGCTGGTATGTGGATATCAAGAAGATAGATTATGCCCCCTTAATGATTAATTTACGGGATTCAGTAGGCAAGATTGATGCGGGCAAAGTATATGAAGTTACCATTGATGCCCTTACACCTGAAGCAGGAGACATGATTAACATCTCTATCATATCCGATCCTGAAGATGCCGAGAAATGGTTAGGGGGCAAATTACTTGGAACGGGAAAGGGATTCACGGTTAAGAAAGGAACTCATCAGCTGGAGTTGAAGAAAAGCGGGTTTAAAAGCCAAACTAAAGAGATAACTGTCAGCAAAAATAGCTTTACCTTCGGTACTTATTCTCTGAGCGTGTCCGAACCCGTAATGATTACAATTAAATCCACTCCTCCCGAGTCCGATATTTCCATAGATAGCATCAATGAGGGTAAAACCAATAAACAGCTTTTCTATTTCCCCGGCAGGTATCAACTTCGATTGGTGAAAGATAAATATGACCCGATTGAGGAGACTATAACAGTTACTGAAACCGGGAAGAATGAGTTTATTTATACTTTGTCTAAAAACACTTCTGTGCTTACTATTACCACAAAACCCTCCGGTTGTGAAATAAGTGTTAATAGAAGCAAGATGACGGGCACAAGTAAAGAGGTAGCTGCCGGGTCTTATCAGATTGAGGTTAGTAAAGTAGGTTATGAAAGCGATACACGAACGGTAGTTGTTGAAAAAGGGGTTAACAAGAATGAAAGTTTACTCTGACCCGGAAAACAGGCAAACTCCAATTTGTTGCAGAACCAATGGATGCAACAACCACTCTGAAATCCGGTAGCTCTGTTTATAAATCATGGTCTGGTTCAAAATATCTTATAGATGTTCCGATTGGCAGTTATGAATTGACAACTGACCTCAGTGGATACCAAAAGCAGTCAAAAACTATCAGTATTAAGCAGAATGAGACAACTCAGACCGGTATAACTCTTGCGAAAGTAACACAAGATAAACCGAGGCAAACTACACAAAGCAACTCAGCTCCCTCAAATGATAGAATGGTCTATATTAAGGGTGGTTCGTTTCAGATGGGGAGCAATTCCGGCGATAGCGATGAGAAACCGGTGCACAGTGTTATACTTAGTGACTTCTATATTAGTAAATATGAGGTAACTCAAAAGGAATGGCAGTCAGTGATGCTCAAGAATCCTTCAAAATTCAAGGGTGATAATAGTCCTGTTGAAAAAGTAAGCTGGTATGATGCCGTAGAGTTTTGTAACAAGAAAAGCAAAGTTGAAGGTCTGAGCCCGGCTTATAGCGGTAGTGGTAAAAATACAAAGCTTAATTTAAATGCTAACGGATATCGATTACCTACCGAAGCAGAATGGGAGTTCGCTGCGAGGGGTGGTAACAAAAGAAATGGTTACAAATACTCAGGGAGCAACGATATTGGAAGTGTAGCATGGTATAAAAGTAACTCAGGTAGCAAAACTCATCCTGTAGGCAGTAAAAAGGCAAATGAACTTGGCATATATGATATGAGCGGAAATGTCTGGGAATGGTGTAATGATTGGTATGGTAAGTATAGTAGTGGGTCACAGAGAAATCCAGATGGTGCTAATGTGGGCTCGA
>JAVCCX010000016.1 GCA_030765245.1 Candidatus Zophobacter franzmannii
TTGTGCTCCGTCATTTTGTACAGTTAGTATCAGATTGGCTGTATCACCCGGATCAAGGACACCATTACCGGAATCATTAATTTGTAAATCCACAATATCAATATCGCTGTTGTGGACTGAAACCTCAAATACACTATCGAAACTACCTAAAGAAGAGTTAACAGAAAGGTTCAAAAGAACCATATAGGCATCTGGTATAGAACTGCTAAAAGTCATTTCGAAACTAGAATTTCCGGTTGAGTTATTCTGAGATGCTATTGTCCCATAATCAACACTGCTTTGAATAATCGTTGCATATTGGTCATTTGTTGAGAGAGTTGCAATAGTGTTATCAACACTTGATGATGTTGTGTTGGTTAAAGCAAGGTTTAATGAGATTGTCTCTCCCCCATTAGCAATGCCGTCGTTATTGCCTGTCACTGCATCCAAAACAGTATGCTCAGCATACACGACACCACCGGCACTACTGACCTGGACAATACCCATATGAGATTTAAATTCATCTTTGGTCACTGTAATTGCAATACTGCCAGTTGCATCTGAAGGGATTAAAAGTAATGCATTCCCGGACTCATCGGTACGAGCAATTACATGGAGACTATTTGATTGAAAAGCTGTAACGATTGCATCAGACACAGGTACACCTTCTGCATCTAAAGCAGTAACAGGAATATACTGAGTACCGGATGGGATAGATGTAGAATAGTTAGCATTAAAAGTTTCGGGGATTTGCAGATACATAGTCACTGTTGGATCCCCCATAAGGTTACACCAATGACTAAAGTAATCCACTTGGTTATTATATCTACCCCAATACATAGCATAGAGATTCAATTTACCGGCAGTTAGACCTTTTCCTAAGTCTCTAGCACCGTAATTTAAGATTCCATTCCATATACCAGTTGCTAAAGCATTATTGAAAATTGTATGTGTTCCTGAGGTTGCCATACCTATAGCAGTTAAGGCTCCTTTCGGTAATGTTGGAGATCCCAACCTAGTGAAAGATTCAGTTGGCGAAGTACCTGAGAAAGTACCTGTAGAGCAGGTAAGAATTGTACTGTGACACAATCTATCACCATTATTCAAGGCAGAAGCAGATGGACTCCAACCACTCATACCAATGTAACCACGGTAATTATAAACACCTACACCTTGTGAAATGGCGTTATCCATCAATGAAGTTGAAGGATTATCACTATAGATTTCTGTAAATGTATAGTCCGGATTTATTCTTTGAGATTCTGCTTTGATATATTTGTTAACATAAACACATGACTGCCCGGAGGGTGCAGTATCACCAACCAAAAGCATCTTGTTATACCAGTTGGTTTGTTGGAGGGTCATATCGCGTTCATAATAGAACACTTTATTGATCATGGTAGAGAACTGTGTTGAGTTTTCTACACTAATTCGCCCCATATGAACATCGCCAAGAACATCGTTACCGGCTAACTGAGTATAGGGGTTATCACCACAACCACTATAACCTGAAAGATTCTCTGTATAGGTTGGTAGTGAGAATGCCCCGGATGTATCACCTACTAATACCAGGTAATCAGGTCTCTGATTGATATTATCATATCTATTCTGGATAAAGTTTTTAATAGCGGTTGTATTTGTCCCTGCTGATGAGGTACTGAAAGCATCTACGATAAAACCTCGTTTTCTTTTCCAATCAGCAAACTCATCAAGTTTAGCTAGAAATGTATTGTCAGAGCTGTTACCATAAATGATCAAAACTCTTTGATTGTAATCGCGTACAAGGTCATCTCTAAGGTTGTTGAAATTATCTACATAAGCTTCATATATTGATTCGAAGCTGGAAGCATATCTTCCTCGTGGTTGAATTTCACTATAACTACCGGAGTAATTAACTCTAACTCTGATGTTATCTCGAATCTCTAATGTATTATTTTGAGGATTGAAAAAGAAAGGTGCTACCGAGATATTGCAAAGGTTGAAGTCTCGCATTATAGCAGGTGAACCAATTGCGTAATCTTCAAATGGATAGATCTTACCACTATGATAATAATCATTATCTAAGCTGAAAGTTCTATCAATCTCATTGGTATAATCCTGAGCTGGATAGGCTCTGAAATCACTGAGATATGATTTATCATAACCTATAATTTCTACTGATTCTATATCACCACCAAACGGGATAGCTAAAAGGGATGAGAAGTAAGGAAGTTCCGGTTTCCCTTCGTCTAGGAAATAGGAGGAGTTTTCAAATTCTATCTTTTTGTATTCAAGTCCTCGTTCAAGATAAGTCTCTGTCTCATAGTTTGGTAGAGTTAAATTCAGTTCAATATAATCTGCTTGCATATCAAGCACTGTGAAAGTGCGTTGATAAGACTCATCATGAGTATCAGATCCTATTGCCACGAGCACTATAGTTAAAAATAGACAGACAAATAGCAAGATACCTCTTGTTCGCATAAGTCACTCCCTTTACTTGCTAAATTATTTTATTTCAAAAATTGTTAATTTATCCCTTGCACCTGCAAAAACATAACCATCTTTTATAGATACACTGTATGTATAACCTGAGTTTGATGAATCCTTCTCAATATAACTTGGTGCTGAAGGATCGGAGACATTGAACAAGTAAACACCACCACTGGTAGATGCTAAAGCAAGATAGTTCCCTTCATGAGCTAAATCAGAAGCCAATCCTGATGTGCTACGTTCGTATAACGGTTCTATAACAGGGGAATTTCTATCAGTTACATCAAAAACTTTGATCCCTTCCTGACGACAGGCAACATATAGATAGTTCCCTATGATAACAGCATCTAAAGCTTCACCGGCCACATCAAATTCTGAGTTGATTATTACACCAATATCTTCACTAAGCTTGCTCATTATCTTGACACCTCTTTGACCTGAAGCCAAGTAGTAGTAGTCTTCATCTTCATCGTAACCGTAAATATCATTTTGAGCGTTTAGCTGACCGTTCCCAGGAATAAATCCAAGGTTCAATACGTTATCTTCAACACCTACAAAATATCCGAATCCACCTTTCTTAAGATAACCACTACTTGCAAAGGAGTAGTAGAAAAGAGCTACAGAGTCTGCTCCTTGTTCGGGTGGTCCAGCGACTTCGAGGCGTAATTCATAGATGCCGGAAACTCCACCAAGGATAGTGCTCATATATGCAGGATTTGTAAAGTCAGAAACATCAACAATATTAATCTGATCAGCTTCCAAAGATTCAGTGTAGGCTAAGATGCCAAATTCCGATAAATATGCTACATTATTAATATCTACAAGTTCCTTTGACTCTTCACCTATACTAACAGATGTAATCCAAATTCTTTCCCCACTTGATCTGTTAACAAGTGAAAGCCCTGCTTTATCTTCTGCGATTACTATATAATCTTCATAAACTTCTACATCTCTCGCATACCCATTCAAAGGTACAGAATCACTTAAAACTAATACTTCATTAGTAGACACTGGGTTCCCCGCTTTCGCACAACCCACTAAAATTACGACTGCCATTAACAACAAAATCAATTTACGCATCTTTCCTCCACTATATACATTTGACTTAATATTACTATGCAAAATACATTCCTATTCAACGCTCTGAATGTATTTTCAGAAAGTAAATATCAAATCGCGGATTTTAGTGTCAATTGTTTTGTAGAAGAATTATACAAGTAGCATACCAGACCGTGGGTCAACGGTGGGTTAACTCTGGCTTGCACCGCTTATGTATTGTAGGGGCACGGACCAGTCACAGCAGGAATTACCTTTCTTAGTGAATTAAACTCAAAGATTTATCTATATTGTTAAGGATTTATGTTAAGTGGTTAAGCAATGTGCAACATTCAGTCATTGGAGTTAATATTAACCTTCACTCTAACTTCAACTCCTGGGCGTAATATTTTATCACTTAGTATAGAAAGAGAAGATGTAGCCCCTGTGCGGCAACTATAATCAAAAGCTCCTGGAATATTTCTGTTATCAGCATCTTCAATTACATCATTCCCAAAGTGAGAACCAAAATCGAAA
>JAVCCX010000026.1 GCA_030765245.1 Candidatus Zophobacter franzmannii
CTTCATCCAACAGAGTTCATAATTCGAGTGGATACATCAGGATAAATAATAGTCATCAAGTTCCCATATCAATACCATATTCAGGATTATATCAAGTATTGCTAAACTATGAAAATGAGGAAATTGAAAGATACTTCAGAGTTTTCGACAAAATAACTCATGCAATAGGATCTCAACAAGCAGATTATAGTCACATTGATTTTTATACTACAAACAACTCTCCGACTCCATATACAGATATCTTGGATGAGTTTAAGGATAAAATTAAGCAAGCTCTGCTAACTTATAGTGATCCCGGTAAATATTTGGCTGCATCACCACAATCCTGTGATTGGAAAACCTATCTAAACTTGCAAGGTAATAATTTACCTGTAACATACGATGTAATACTTCTAAATGATACTCCTAGATTTGAATGGTTAAATACTGATAATGGCACAGGATCTATCATAAGTGCACCCGGAGTTCAAGTGGAGAGATTGCCGTATAGCTTGAACCCCACTCAAAATTATCATGAACATTTGGTGTTTCATATACCTTATATTGTCTCACAAATATCAAAACGTCCATACACATTGAATCAATACATTGAATCATTATCTTTACATGAAGTGTTCCATTCATTTCAATCTAGCTACCAGTTAGTTCCAAACGAAATAAGCGGTAAGTATTTTTTTTTCTATGAAGGAATGGCTACTGCTGCGACATTCTGGGAAATGAAAGATGAAGAAAAGTTATTGTTAGAAGATTCTAACGGAGAAATTCAATTCTCGTGTTATAAGTCTGCTGAAAGACAGTTTTACATTAAGCTTGCTAAGGATGAATTTGGGCATCTTTTTCAAGGTTGCAGAACACCTAAAGACTTAACTTATGGGGGAGCAGTATTTTGGAGATTTCTACTTGAAAAAGGTGTAAAAAATCATCCGAATGCTTTAGGTGCCCCAGAGAGAGTTCTAACAAAATTTATGGAGGGTGTTTATTGGTCTTCTAATGCCTATGACCAGAACAATGTTCATGAGATGCTTGAAGATGGTTATAACTACCTTTTGTCTCCATATGGATATAACGATTGTATGGTATATCAATCTTTTGAAGAATTGATGCAGGCATATAGTGAATATGCTGTTACGCAGGCTTTAAAACTTGATAACTTACTGACAGACGAGAATGTCAATGAGTTTCTCTTTGGACACAACGGACTTTATCAGATATATGTCCCTTCTGCCATTGACGAAGGTCTGACTATTAATAACACAATGGTTCCCGGTGTTTTTGGTTTTGATTGTTATGAAATAGATATAGTTGGAGCTTCATTTACAAGGTACGACCTTAAGCATGATTTGGCAAATGAACCTGTAAGTATATCCATTTTATACGAATATGATGATGGAGAGGAAAATATAAACAGATATGAGATTGACAGGATAATAAAGGATGAATTGTCATCATGTATCATAGATATTGCTGATGAAGAAATATCAAACATCAAGAAAATCTATGTAATCATATCGCAATATGGTCAGATATCTACCTCAGGAGATTTAGTTAAATTACAGGCACTAAAGCGACCATTTAACACATCTTTTTCTCTTGATTCTACAAGTAGCATGGCTGACATGTCTCTTTTTTACTCAGACCCCCTTACTGTGCAAGTAACGCATCCTTCAGCTATCTATTTAGCATAAATTGCTACAAGAAGATTCGGAAACTATTATCTAAACAGTGATAAGACAGCAGCTTCTCAATTTTCTCGATATGCGTCAGATGTTTTCGGGCATGAAACTCTAATTGGAACAGAGGAGCTAACTTTCGACTCAAAGATTGTTGAGTTTCAAGATTGTATTGCAACCGTAGGTCCAATGGTTAATCAATATGGATATATAGGAGGTACTGATATAGTAGCTGGTTTAAGCCATGCTAACAGTGCAATGAATGAAACAGCATACTCACAAGGTTTGATTTGTTTCTCAGATTTTGTCGATAACGAAAGTACTCAAAGAGTTTAAATTAATTATTTGACACATTACTAAACAATGACGATATGACTTTTTTCCCAATTGTTGTTGAAAATCATGCTATGGTAGAAAGTGAATCCAATCCATTAACTGATGAATCAAAATATCTACCTCCACTATTACCGGCAATATTCAACTCTAAGTATAAAGGCTATGCTTATTTCGTTAACAGAAATCGTCCATTTGGTACTGCATCGTATTCAGGAATAACTGAGCATATTTATGCAACCTTGGTAGGAAAAGATATATTGGTAATGGATATAAATAGGCATGAACAAACCGGAGATGAAACATCTTCTATTCATTTTGATGTGACTGAAGACATGAGAGACTTGGAAGTAATCTTGTCTTGGGATAAGGACAATTCAAGCTATAATCTTTATGTCTGGGGACCTGATAATAGTTATGAAGCTGATCACTTACTGTCGAATGATGAGACAATGAAACGAGTGTTTATAAGGGATCCTAAACCAGGAAAATGGAGAATGAAAGCTCATTGTACTGCTCTTAATTATTATCTGGACAATGAGGGCAATAATACTCCGGTTCCTGATTATCCCGCTTTAACTGCCATGGCATACACTAAGTTCCAATATCACACCGGACTATCATTAATAGAGGGATACAAAGATTCCCAATCATATCTTTTAACAACAAGTTTTCACGAACAAGACAGTTTAGTAGATTCTGCTTATGTATATGTTGAATGTGAAAACAATAATGGTATAGAGGTAATTCAGTTATATGATGATGGTTTGCATAATGATGATCTTGCAAATGATGGTTTGTTTGCCAATATGTATGATGCTAATGTAACTGGACCAAACAAGTTTAGATATTATGCCTTAAAAGGTACTCAAGCTCAGTTGTTTGATTACAGATCTATGAATGTTGTGTTTGAAGCAGAGACAATACCAAGAGTGTTTTCCAAGGAATGGAACTGGATAGGACTACCAAAACTTAACAGGACGACCAATAGTATTGTTCCTACATGGTATGTAGCAGAGCAGTTAAAGCCTGATTTTGGGAAAATTGTTCATGAAAACACATCATATGTTTATGTTGATTATGAGTATGTTGATTACGGTTTAACATATCTAAATAGCTATGATGGGTATAAACTGTTTTTAGATACCATTAATAGTTCAGTCAGTTTCTATGAAGAGGGAGATTTAATTCCTGAAGATACAGAAATCACACTTACTGCGAACGATCCACAATGGGTATGCTATTTCTTAGAGGATTCAATAATGGCTGATGTAGCTCTAGAAAATATTCTCAGTAATTTGAAATCAGTAAAACATCAGGAATGGTTTGCATATAGAGAGAATCTAGGTGATGCTTGGAAAGGTGGAGTTCCTCAAAGTTGCTGGGAAGCCTTGAAATACGGGCAAATGGTTGAGTTAACATCTTTTGTAGATACAACATTTGTCTGGAATCCAAACGCAAAGAATGGTGGAAAGGTACAAATTATTGAGAAACCTAATACAGGTTATTTCGAATATTCAGAACTTGAGGACTATGCACCAATTTATGTTGATGTAAGCGGACAGAACTTCGCTGAGATTGGAGCATATATAGGTGAAATATGTAAAGGGTATGGCGTTGTTGTTAATGATACTGCAAAAGTTCAGGTCTATTTGACTGAAGAAGATGTTGCATCCGGACAACAACTTTCTTTCTACGGAATTACAAACGCAAAAGATAAGTGTTCCAAACAGATAGGATATTCAGTTTGGAATAAAAATGAGAATACTTATATAAATAAACCATTGATGTCATTTGTAGTCAAAAACTCAGAATACTACATGGTCAAAGGTCACTTGGATGATGTAACTCCAGTATATACCTATTCTCTTTCTAATTATCCAAATCCTTTCAATCCAGATACATCTATTAGTTATTCAGTGAAAAAGGATGAGAAAGTCAAAATTCAAATCTATAACATTCGTGGACAGAGAATAAAAACCATAGTTAACGAAAAACATGAACCAGGAAATTATGTAATTGTTTGGAACGGAAAAGATGATAATAACAAATCTATTTCAAGTGGTGTGTACTTCATGAGAATGAGTACTCCGAGTAAAAAACTAACAAACAAGATAATGATGCTAAAATAGTATCAGTATAGTTAAAAAGAGTGTCCGCAAAAGCGAACACTCTTTTTTATATTATTCCTAATATCCGGTAATTATTCAAAGATTAGTTCATAACTATCCAAGGCAATCTGCAACTCTTCGTTGGTAGGAATTACAAGAATCTGAGTTGGAGAATATGGATGCGAGACTATCCCTGCTCCGTGTCCAACATGTTCGTTGAGTTCTTTGTCCATGTGAATTCCAATGTTCTGGAGATTACGGCATATTCTCTTTCTCATCTTGATAGCATGCTCCCCTATTCCACCTGTGAAAACAATAGCATCAACACGCACAAGATTCGCTGAGTAAGCTCCGATATATTTACGAACACGATAGGCAAAAACTTCTAATGCCTCAGTTGCTTCTTTGTTGCCTGCTTCAGCAGCTTCTTCAACATCCCTAAGATCACTGGAGACTTCACTAATTCCAAGAAGTCCGCTCTTCTTATTAAGCATTGTGCTGATCTCACTGTTGGAATAACCTCTTTCAGAAAGATAGAAGATGATTGATGGATCTATATCACCGCTTCTGGTGCCCATAAGTAGCCCTTCAAGCGGAGTAAACCCCATTGATGTATCAACAGACTCTCCGTGCTGGATTGCCGTTATAGACGCTCCATTACCAAGATGACAAGTAATCATATTAGTGTTCTCAGGAACTCGCTTGAGCATCTTCATGGCAACACCGGCAACATAGCGATGACTCGTGCCATGGAAACCATAGCGACGGATTTTATACTCATTGTATAGCTTTCTTGGAATACCATAAAGATAAGCAGATGGTGGCATGGTCTGATGGAACGCTGTATCAAAAACAGCAACCTGATTGATGCTGGGTAGCATTTTAATGGCTTCTCGAATTCCGGTGAGATTAGCAGGATTATGGAGTGGAGCTAACTCCGAGTTTACCTCGATAGCCTTGATAACCTTATCATCAATAACCACAGATTCAGCATAATCTTCTCCACCATGAACAACACCATGACCAATTCCATCAATCATTGCAATATTTTTCAACATCCCGAGTTTCTCGTGCGTTATAGCACTTTTAACAAGTTCCATAGCTGCCTGGTGATTGGGGATGTCAGTTACTTGTTCAAATGTTCCGGCTTCTGTTTTTTGGGTAATTTTACCTTTATCAAGACCGATCCTCTCAACCAGTCCCTTTCCAAGGCTTTTCTTTTCAGGCATGACATATACTTCATACTTTAGAGACGAGCTTCCGCAATTGATAACTAAAATGC
>JAVCCX010000444.1 GCA_030765245.1 Candidatus Zophobacter franzmannii
CTTATTCGGCATACTCTTAACCTCCTAAATCATGCACTTCTCTACAATGATTTAAATGATACCTACTCCGCAACTGGGGACAGTCGCGGTACGTAAAACAACTCTCCTGAGTTGTTGGGATACAATCTTTTCACCGCAACTGGGGACAGTCGCGTTACGTAAAACAACTCTCCCGAGTTGTTGGGATATTATCTTTTCACCGCAACTGAGGACAGTCGCGTTACGTATAACAACTCTCCCGAGTTGTTGGGATCTAATCAACCAGGAGGGAAGCTTTGTTGCGAGCTTAACCTTAGCACGATTGCCATTACTCAAGAAACGACCAACCAAAGGTTCACTCTGTTCCCCATGATATGGCCAGGCTGTGTCAAAATAGTTTATCCCATTATCCAATGCATGTTGCATCATCTTCATAGCTTCAGGTTCATCAATCTCGTTGTCCTTTGTAAGCAGAAACCGCATACAACCAAACCCTAAGACCGAAAGCTCATCATCTGATTTTGGCATGACTCTATACTGCATTTACATCCTCCGTTGGGGAATTCTTTATTTGTTCTGTAATTGTTGTTTCTAAATTCTTTTGTAGCGTTTCAATATCAGTCGTAGGTTCAATTTTAGTCAACGAAGTAACAAACTCATGATGGTTTCTACATAGCCTGTAGTCAGGTTCTCTCTGAGGATGTTTAAGGTAGCGTGAGAAGAGTTTTGGGTCTTCAGCGACATTCAATACAGATTGATAGAAGATTCCGTGCTTATAGCGATAAATGGAACAACCAAGAATCTTCTTCTCACCTATGCAAATATCTGAGATACCTCGAACTGACAAATCAGTGAAACCCTGTGCTTCAAGTGCTCGTACTATAATGTGATTGATAAAATGGAAGTACTCTTTAGGGTTTATTTTGTCACTACTAACTTGATAAAAGGAGATAACGAGGGTTTTGGGTGTAAGAAGCACTGCTTCGCCCCCACTAGGTCGCTGAACAACCTCAACCCCATCCTCATTTATTTCAGGGAGATTTAGACTTGTATCTGCCTTGTTTGAAGCTCCCAATACCGCATAAGTCTTATCTGGTTGCCATACTATGTAGTTAAGACCTACCTCGTCTCTGTTTAGAAGTTCAATATCAGGTAAATTATATTTGTCTTTGTTTAGCATTCTCACAATCCCCTATTAGGTTTCATGTACTATTCATGAATAAAATTTCACTGTCAAGGGAGATGTTAGGATTATTAGGGAAAGTCACAAAAAAAGCTGAAGTCCTATACTTAGGACTTCAGCAACACTACATCTAAATTTGATTTCTTATTTTAAAAGCACACATTTACGAGTGAATCTAACTCCATTTCCTTGTTTCAGCGAATAGAAATAGATTCCTGAGCCAACTTTCTTGTTGTTTTTATCTTTTCCTTCCCACACAATGGAATGCTTTCCTATTGAAAGATTGTCGTCAATCAACGTTTTTATCCTTTGACCTTTGACATTATAAATCGTCAATTCAACATCACTCTCCTCTGAGAGATTAAATGAAATAGTTGTTGTTGGGTTAAAAGGATTAGGGTGATTAGAAAGTCCAATATCAACAATTTCAGGATTGTATTTTCCAGTTAATTTGATATTTGCTTCGACCATTGACCAAAGTTCCTTCTCTTTCTGCTTTGCTTCATCAACACTATTTATTGAGGTTCCATTATAGCTTACTGATGACATAGATTTACTTGTAGATTCAGCGTCCAAATAAGTGTATACTAAATCTAATTCAGTAAAGATGGAATCTATATAGCTTGTCTCATTATTCAGTATCAGTGTATACTTATCAATTGCAGTTTCATAGTTACCAAGAATTCTGTCGATGTATGCATCGTATAAATATGTCAATTCTCCTATTGGTGCGTTTGGGCTTGCATTCTGTATATCAGACATTAGGAGTTGTATCCCGTCTATATTATTTATTGAAACATAGCAATTAAAGAGTCTTTCGAGTGCACAGAGAGCATCAGATTCACTGATGTCACTATTTATTGCCTGTGTGTATAAGTTTGTAGCAGTAAGAATGTCCTGCTCTGATTCAGCTATTAGTCCTAGTTGCAACAAATTATTTGCTGGGAAGGGATCGTATCCTACATTTGGAGTTAAGGAAAATGGGTTATAATCAACATCCCAAGTGCTAGGGAAAAACGAATTACTAATGTTCGTTGCATTTGTTGTACCCCACCAAACGTGATTCACATTATACTCAGAAGTTTCTTGATCCATATTATAAATTGAATTACCCATTTCGAATATTATATCGTTGTTATTTTCATTAATGAATGGGTATGATTTCGCTGCTAGCTTCAATTCTGGATAGTCAAATGAATTACTATAAGTAAGACTTATTGAACTCTTACTCACTATAGGAAATGATCCTCTAGTTGCATAAATGCCTGCAAGATTATTAGCATACAGAGTGTCAGCCTCAATTAGAGGAGAAGCATTGTATAACCAAATACCATAATTGCTATTTGTGATATAACTGTTTTTAATTATAGATTCTGAAACAGGTAGATGTGAGTCTTTGACAAAGACTCCAAACAAAGTACAATCTTCAAAATGAGAATCTTTTATTGCATATGAAACTGGTTTATCCAACATTATTCCGCTGTCATTGTCAGTGAATGAGCAATGCTCAACATCTAACTCACCTTTACAATATATTGGCATTTGACCATTTGTAAATGTACAGTAGGCGAAAGAAGCTGACCCAGTAGACGTTACCTCAAATTTGTTCCATTCACTATGTAAATTATCAAATAAGATATTATTCTGCAGATCACCAATTGCTGAAAGTGATCCAGAAATAATTATGTGAAATGTATTATCTAACATTGGGGATGATTCTGGTAGGAACACTATTTCAGTATTCAAAGGTACTATAAAATTAGTTTCTAGCACTAAGTTTCCGCTACCAAACTGAGTAGTTCCTTGAATTGTCAAAGACTCGTAAGTCCCTGAATGGATAATCACGTTAGAAGTTAGTAAGCCTTCACTTGAAAGATCATTATAGCTATAATTTACGTAGAAG
>JAVCCX010000339.1 GCA_030765245.1 Candidatus Zophobacter franzmannii
AAATACACGGTACAGCTAAAGCACAGCTTGCGTCTTAACCTAGGACTGCATCAACTGCGTAGATGCACTGTCACGAAACCGACATAGTCGGCTAACTCCATATAAATACACGGTACAGCTGAAGCAGTACCTCCCAGAACACACAGCACAACTGAAGCTATACTTCCCAAAAAGCACAGTCGATAATGAGGTGAAACAATACACTTATGAATTCCCCTTGACGAGATGATTCCCTTTACCTCTATTGGTTAAGATTATGGAACAATATTGGCATAATTGTATTCATAGAGAAACAACATGGAGTTAAGTATTAAGAAAACAGGGATTTTACTGCTATTACTAATGGGTCTAACATTGCTCTTGGCTAATGATTATCAAGTAAGAATTGATAAGCTGAAAGTTAAGGCAAGAATCTCATATATCAAAGAGGATTATCCTGAATACTGCTCCAGAATGTTAGAAATCTCCGAGATATTCCAGACCTATGGAGTTATGGACAGCTCCCTTGTTTACGGACAAACAGTCTTCGACTTGGCTACAGAAAAAGAACTCCCCGAAATCAAAGCTCAAGCTCTAAACTTTATGGGCAGTTATTACAACTATACCGGAGATATGACTCTCGCTTTGGAATACTTCAATGAAAGCTTGCAATTTGGGCGACAGGCTGGCGACAGTCTCTTTGTTTCCATACTGTACGAGAACATTGGTAAGACATACAAAGACCTTAGTGACTACGACCTCTCTATAAAATACCTGCTCGATGCTCAGGGGATTAGAGAAAGAAATCCTGAATACCCTCCCCGACCCGCGATTTATATCAGCCTAGCTACAGTGTATAGCCGAGTAGGTGATAACAATAGAACTCTCTCCTATCTTGAGCAAGCTGAGAAGATACTTGAGGCAAATGATATACCTTTAGACTTCCAACAAGCTTCACTCTATAACGAGCTGGGTAATTATTACGCAGGATTGGGTGACTTGAATAAGGCAGAAAGCTTCTATCATAGAGTAATCTATGTTAGCAGGGAATTAGGTTGGAAGTTAGGTCTATCAACCGGATTCAGCAATCTTGCAGATGTTTATTCCCAGAAAAGACAACCAAATAGAGCATTAGAAATCCATCTTCAAAGCCTTGAATTAGACCGCTCAATGGATAATATCTACGGAATGATTAAAGATTATATCTTCATTGCTGAGATTTTTGAACAGTTGGATGAGTTCGCATTGGCTACAACTTACGCAGATTCTGCCTACGCTATTGCTACTGAAAAGCAGATGGCGACTGAAATAGCAACAACTCTTAGCACCTTGAGTAGAATCGATTATGACTCAAGAAACTATAAAAAAGCATACGAGCATTTCTATGAGTATGTTGCTTATAAAGACAGTCTCGAGAATATCGAGTATAAGAAGTACCTCAGTGAACTGACCGAGAAGTATCAGTTGGAATCTAAAGAGCTGGTAATAAGTAATCAGAACGCCGAGAAGAAGCTGTTAAGACAACGATATCTGTTCTTACTTGCCGCTTTTATCGTCTCCATGCTCATCGTTATTGTTATAATGATTCTAACTCACCAGAACTGGCTGAAGAACATTAATCAGAAGCTTGTGCTGAGACAGAAGCTATTCAGAGTTCAGATGAACCCTCACTTTATCTTTAATACTATGGGTGCAATTCAGCATTATATCCATGATAATAAAAGCCAGTTGGCGATTGAATACCTGGGTGAATATGCTCAACTGATGAGATTGATTCTTGTTAGCTCAGATAGCGAGGTTATCTCCCTTGAACAAGAGCTTGCAATAGTGAGAATGAATCTACTCCTCGAGTCGCTTCGGTTCCCTGATAAATTTGCATACAGTATTGAGATTCCTGATGACTTACCGGCTGAGGATATCTTTATTCCACCTATGATTCTTCAACCATTAGTCGAAAACTGCATCCAACATGGGTTTGATCAGATTGGTTATAAAGGCAGGATTGTGATAAGAGTTACTCTTGATGGAAAAGAGCTGGAGATGACTGTTACTGATAATGGAACCGGCTTGAAGAGCAATAATATCTTTAAGAAATCCCACGCCCTTGAAATATTAAACGAAAGATTGGTGACCCTTAAGAAGCTTAAAAAGGTTGACACCGAACTCAGCATTGGCAGTAATACTCCAAACGGAACTATTATTAAGATCAGAATTGCTGACTTTGAGAAACTATTACCGGAGATTATATGAAAACAATAGTCGTAGATGACGAACGCCTCACCCGAGAACTTATTAAAGAGATTCTCGTTACCAACTTTAAAGATATTGAAATCATCGGTGAAGCTGACAGCTTTGCCAGTGCTACTCTGCTGTTTGAGAATGAAGACCCTGATCTGCTTATCCTTGATATCAACCTTGGTGGAAGCACTATCTTTGAGGTCTTGGAAAATGCTAAGATCAAGAATGCCAGGATTATCTTTATCACTGCTCATTCTAGTTATGCTCTGAAAGCTATCAAGTTCAGTGCCTTTGATTACATATTGAAACCTATTGTACCTTCTGAGCTTATTGCCACTGTTAACAGAGTTTACCAACTTAATCAAGAAGAGCGGATACAGAATATAAGCCTGCTTAATGCCAACTTTAAAAATCCAAGCAAAATAGTTCTCAAGACTTCTGATAAGATGCACATTGTGGACCTTGAGGATATTGTCTATTGTGAAGCTGATAATAACTATACCATCTTCCATTTAACTAATGGAACAGACTTAGTCCTTTCTAAAAGCCTTAAGGTGTATGAAGAGTTGCTATCTGATAGCTCCTTCTATCGTGTTCATCAGACATACCTTGTGAATGTGAATGCTATTGTTGCCTTCGAGAAGTCAGACGGTGGTCACCTCCTAATGACAAACGGAAAGAGTGTACCTGTATCTGTTACCAAGAAAAAGAGACTCCTTAACCACTTACAATCTATCTATAAATCATAGTAATATAACCTTCAGACAGCTGACACCAATGTAGCTGCCTTGTTTGAGATGAAATAGGGGGATTGTATGGAAGCATCAGATGTCCGCAAAACCTTACTCAAAGTTGCTAATCGCAGAAGAATAGAGAGTCTGGCTAAGTTCTTTCAGGTCTTCCCCGGTGGATACGGTTATGGTGATGCCTTTATTGGCATTACATACACTCTGCAGAAACCTATTGTAGCTACATTCGCAAAACTTCCTCTCAAAGAAGTTGAGATACTACTTCAAGAATCTATCCACGAATACCGGTCAGGCGCCCTTCAAATAATGGTTAAGCGTTTCAAACCGAAGCGATCAACTGAGAAGAAGGAGATAATTGACCTCTATCTAAAGAAGTAGGCAACTGCCTTAGGTATCATATTCCGCAGTTTCTTCCGCTACGGTATTAAAAAAAGGTGCAAGCATCTGATCACTACTCGCTTCATCAGTATCCAACGATGTAATACAAACCCCAATACGCCGAACCTTCCTTCCTGCTGCCCATGAATCATTAAAGAGCCTTCTCGCAAGGCGGAATATCTTATCTCTGTTATTTGTGTAGTTCTTCACAGTTGCCGATCTGTTGATTAGAGTGAAGTCATTATACTTAACTTTGATTGAGATGGTCTTGCCTGCGATGTCTTTCTCAGCCATTCTATCAGCCAACCTGTTCGTAGTTTGCTCTAAAGCAAGCATCAATTCAGGTAGTCCTGAGATATCCTCTCTAAAGGTGCGTTCTGTGCTGATGGACTTTCGGATATGATCACTATGCACTTTTCTGGTATCAATACCGCGTACTATATTATAGTAGAAGACTCCTGCCTTACCGAAATTGAGTATCATCTTATCGATTGGGAGTTTCTTTAGGTCTGCCCCGTTGTTAATACCTAAGTACCTCATCTTCGTCTCAGTTGACTTCCCAATCCCATGAAACTTACCAATCGGGAGGTTTTCAATTATCTCAGTAGCTTTATCAGGCGGGATAACCATTAAACCATTGGGTTTATTCATCTCAGATGCAATCTTTGCAAGGAACTTATTATAGGAAACGCCTGCTGAGGCTGTAACCTTAGTAACTTCCTCAATCTCTGCTCTAATCTTCTCAGCAATCCAAGTCGCTGATGGGATATTCAGTTTATTCTCGGTAACATCGAGATAGGCCTCATCAATGGAAACAGCTTGAACCATATCTGTGTATTTGTAAAATATCTCCATCATCTGTCGTGATGCTTCTCTATAGGCTTCAAACCTACTTTTGACAAAGACTGCATGAGGACAGAGTCGATAAGCCTGAAAACTAGGCATTGCAGAGTGGATTCCATACTTTCTTGCAATGTAGTTGCAAGTTGATACTACTCCTCTACTATTGGGA
>JAVCCX010000389.1 GCA_030765245.1 Candidatus Zophobacter franzmannii
ACTCAGGTTCACAGGCGAATATGGGAGCCTACTTTGCTCTTATTAAACCAGGTGATACTGTGTTAGCGCTTGAATTATCACATGGTGGTCACCTTACTCATGGGCATCCATTGAGCTTCTCAGGTATGCTCTATAACATTGTTCCTTACGGTGTGGACAAAGAGACTGAACAGTTTGATTATGACCTTATCCGTAAACTTGCTATTGAGCATAAGCCAAAACTTATTCTCACAGGTGCAAGTGCTTATCCTCGCTCAATCGACTTTGCTAAGTTCCGTGAAATAGCAGACGAAGTTGGTGCTTTCTTTATGGTTGATATGGCTCACATTGCAGGACTTGTTGCTGCAGGTGTACATGACAACCCTGTTCCTTATGCTGACATTGTTACAACCACTACTCACAAGACCCTTCGTGGTCCTCGTGGTGGGCTTATCTTATGTAAAGAGAAGTTTGCAGCTGCTGTTGATGGTAATGTATTCCCGGGACTCCAGGGTGGACCACTTGAACATGTCATTGCTGCTAAAGCTGTTGCTTTCAAAGAAGCTCTTTCTGACGACTTCAAGGTATATCAGAAGCAAGTTATAGCTAACGCAAAAGTGCTTGCTGATGAGTTAACCAAGAAAGGTTTCAGAATAGTATCAGGTGGAACAGATACTCACCTCTTACTTATCGACTTAGGTCCTGAAGTAGATGGTGGACCTTCAGGTAAGAAGATGGAAGGTGCGCTTGACCTCGCCGGTATTACAGCGAATAAGAACACTGTGCCTTATGACACTCGTTCTCCATTCGTAGCCTCAGGTATCAGAATTGGTACACCAGCTGTTACGACTCGTGGGATGAAAGAAGAAGAGATGAAAGTTATTGCTACATTCATTAAGGATGTGTTTGATAACTATGATAATAAAGAGATTTTAGCAGGAATCAAAACCGGAGTTAGTTTCTTCACTGAGAACTTCCCACTCTATCCTGAACTGCTCATAGAGAATGACTTATAGATTACTCTTTAGATAAACTTAGAAAGGTCTCCAATACGGAGACCTTTTCTTATTGTAAGATTACAGACTTGACTTCATAAACTCATATACTACATTATGGCTTTGGAGGATATATGAAATTATTCAAAGTTATTAACGATACAGTACTTCTTTTATCAGTATTGGTGAATATCTTTGCAATGGCTCTTGCGAAGATATTTGGATTATATGATTTAATGGAATGGCATGAGATTGCGGGTTATGTGATGATAGTGGCACTCATCTTCCACCTAATCTTCAATTTCAAGGTCTATATGTTCAGAATTAAGCAGTTAAAGAAGAAGAAATAGGTAATTACTATGTAAATAGAAAAGGCTGTCTTGCGACAGCCTTTTTAAATTCTGGTGGAGCATAACGGACTTGAACCGATGACCCCCACACTGCCAGTGTGGTGCTCTCCCAACTGAGCTAATGCCCCAGAAGCATATTTAAAAAAGTTTTGCCTGCTTTTATGTCAAGCAAAAATGATTAGCTATTTAGTGATTCCTCGCTCAGAATTGCGGACGAAATCAACGAACTTCTTTTGTTCATCTGATAACTCCATTTTCTCAGCTTCAGCGATTGCCTGAAGTGTATTAAGGTTTCGACGATAGAAGAGCTTGTACACTCTCTTAATACCGGTAACCTCTTCAGATGTGAAGCCCTTACGAAGCAGTCCAACACCATTCAGCCCGCTTATCACTAATGGATTACCTTGCCCTCTAACAAATGGAGGGATATCCTTTTTAACGGCAGAACAACCACCGATAAAGGAATACTTACCTATATGAACAAACTGATGAATAGCAGTCACCCCACCAATAATGGCGAAGTCATCCACTAAAACATGTCCTGCAAAGGTCACAGCATTAGCAATGACAATGGAATTCCCAATTTGACAGTTATGAGCAATATGCGCATAAGCCATGATTAGGTTGTTGCTCCCAACTCTGGTTGGTTCTTCAGGTCCATTAGCACGGTTAATTGTTGCATATTCACGAATAGTATTGTTATCGCCAATCTCAAGGAAGGTATCCTCGCCACCGAACTTTAAGTCCTGTGGATCAGTACCAATAACTGCGAAAGGGGAGACCTTATTCCCATCGCCCATAGTTGTTGGGCCGTTCACAATTACATTAGCTTGAAGGGTATTATTCTTCCCAATTTTAACTCTGGGTCCAACAATACAATACGGTCCTATTACACAACCGTCACCAATTATCGCATCAGGATCTATTATCGCAGTAGGATGAACTGTATAATTCATACATCTCCTCTTTACTATCTATCTACTACCATTGCCAGGAAATCACCTTCACAGACCTTAGTGTCACCTACATAGGCATCACCATGCATCTTTGTGATTGAGCGTTTCAGTGAAAGCACTTTAAGCTCAAAGCGGAGAATATCTCCAGGTATTACAGGCTTACGGAATTTAACATTATCAATTGAAGCAAAGTATGCTAAATGATCTTCAGGGTTCTCAAGGTTATTGAGAAGCATAATACCACCGGTTTGTGCCATAGCTTCAATAATCAAGACACCGGGCATCACAGGATGTCCGGGGAAATGCCCTTGGAAGAATTCCTCATTTACAGTAACATTCTTGATTCCGGTAATCTTCTCACCGGGTACAAACTCAATAATCTTATCAACAAACAAGAACGGATAGCGGTGGGGTAAGATGCGCTTGATAGCGTTGATATCAAAGACGACATCCTGAGTTCTATTCTTCTGATACATCTTCTGCATCTTCTGCTTCTGCTGAATCTTACGGAGCTTCTTAACAAGTTCCACATTGGTCTTATGACCGGAGCGAGCAGCAAGAATATGACCTTTGATTGGCACGCCGAGAAGGGCAATATCACCAATCAAGTCTAATACTTTATGACGAACAAACTCGTTATAATAACGCAGTGGTTTGTTGTTGATTATCCCTTGAGCTGAAATCTCAATGGGTGTATCAAAGTTAAAAACTTTCCTGAGTTCTTCGAGCTGTTTAGGGTCAATATCCGGTTCACCGATAACAACCGCATTCTCCAAAGAACCACCCTTGATGAGTCCTGCTTCTTTAAGCATCAAGATCTCATGTACAAAGCAGAAGGTTCTGGAAGAGGCAAACTCTTTTTCAAAGTAACTAAGGTCAGGAAGCCAGGTATACTGAGTTCCAAGCAGAGGGTGTTTGTAATCAACAAGGAAAGTCACTTTCAACTCACTTGAAGGTACAATCACGATATCCACATTCTCCTCTTCTGAGGTGAAGTTGATAGGCTCTTCAAGCTCGAAGTATTCTCTGATAGAGTCCTGCTGTACTATTCCAACCTGCTTGAGAAGTTTCAAGAAAGGCATCGCACTACCATCAGCAACAGGAGCTTCAGGTCCATTAATCTCAATCAAGACATTATCTATATCAAGACCTTTGATTGCAGCGAGGACATGCTCAATAGTTGAGACAGTTGCTTTACCAATACCGATAGTTGTACCACGAGAGATGTCAACAACATGCTCTATATCAGCAGGTATCACAGGGGAGTCAGGCATATCAATTCTTACGAATACGATACCATCATCAGCACCTGCAGGTTTAAAAGTTATAGTTGTAATTTCTCCGGTATGCAGTCCGATACCGGTATAGGAGATGGAGCCACCAATCGTTTGTTTGTGTTCCTGCATATTACTACTCTTTGTTTTTCTTTTTCATTTCTTGTTTATAGAATTTAACCAACTCAGGTAGATAACGCTCAGAAGCCATAATCCGCTTAGTAATCCCCGAATCTCTTGCAGGGATACCAAACAATATCTTGCCGGGTTCAACATTGCCTGAGATACCCGATTTAGCTCCACAAATCACTTTATCGCTAATCGTGATATGGTCAGCAACACCGACTTGACCGGCAAGGTAAACTAAGTCACCCACCTTGGTACTACCGGCAATCCCAACTTGAGAGCAGAGCATTGTGTTCTTACCAACCTGAACATTATGTCCAATCTGAACGAGGTTATCTATCTTTGTATATTTATCGATTCGTGTTGAACCAAGCGCCCCGCAATCTATACAGGAATTCGCTCCGATCTCCACTTCATCTTCAATAATTACATTTCCAACCTGTGGTACTTTCTGCTGTCTTCCCTCATGGTAGATATAACCGAAACCATCAGCTCCGAGTACAACACCTGAATGAAGAATGACTCTATCTTTAAGGATAGTATCTTCATAGAGGGTTACATTAGGGTATAGGTGACAGTCTTCGCCGATAGAGACACTATCCATTATCACGCAATTAGCTTCGATAACGGTATGTTTACCAATCTTTACATTCTCACCAATCACAACATTAGCTTTCACAATAACTTCAGCATGAACCTCAGCACTATCAGCAATGGTAGCTGATGGGCTTATAAAAGGTTTGAAGTTACTGTTCTGAAGTTCCAGCCAGGTCTTTATCAACATCACAAAGTAGATATATGGATGTTCAACCTTTAAGAGATTAGTATTTGGCAGAATAGACTCATCGAAGTCATTCTTTACAAACATCAACCCGGCTTTAGAGGTTTTAGCATCTTCTAAGAAGGTCTCTTTCTCATAAAAGCAGATAGAGTTTTCATTGGCTTCAGCGAGTTCAGCTACATTGTTAAGCTTCACATTTCCACGAGTGACTAATTCACCGGGAATCTGCATTACTATTAATTCTGGGGTTAGTTCTAATCCAAAGGATTTCACTATTTTCCACCGTCCGGATTGAAGTTTGGCTTAGGTAAAGGAACAGATGGAGAGGTAGAAGATGATGAAGATGTTCCCTGAGTAGCATCCATTCTCTGAATCACCATTTCAGTAATGTCCATATCCTGGTTAGCGTAAAGTACACCACCGGCACTAACATTAAGAACTAATGAGTAGTTTTCCTGAATTGAGACTTCTTGGATAATCTCTAAAATCTTGTTCTGAACAGGCTCAACGAGTTCCTGATATCTCTGAGCAGCGAGTCCGGTATCACCGAAGAACTCTTCAACCATTGCTCTATATTCAGCTTTCTTATCGTCAATCTTCTTTTGCTGTTCAGTTTTACCTGAAGCACTAAATGTAAGTTTACGACTGTCAAAGTCATTTTCCATACGAGTGATTTCAGATTCGAGTTCCTGGAGCTGACGCGCCCATTCCTGTCTTTCAATATCAAAAGCTTTCTGAATCTCTTGTGTGTCATTACATTGTGTTATCACTGCATCTATGTCAACATAGGCAATTTCTTGTGATTTAGCTACTAATCCGACAGTTAATAACATCGTCGCAATTAATAATAGTACTATTCTTTTCATTAATCCTCCAGTATTTCAAGGCATTTTTGCCATCTTTAGAACCTATTACAATTAGTCAAATAAAAATAACAGGTGGTTTAAAGTCTGTGTCCATTCTCATTTCAGTGATAGCAGTTTACGCTATTTCACAGCAATCTCAATGGGATAATGTAATAATGTATATGATGTAACAATTTTATTGACAATATTAACTAACAATTACTGATACTATATATCAAGAAAAGAGGGAGTGTGTATGACAAGATGGTTTAAATTAAGTATAATAGCCTTGTTTATCATTACAACTATTGGCTGTGGCAGTAAAGAACCTGTAAAGAGTGGCGAGGCAACCAAAGCAACAAGTAAGGGAATGAGTAGCTCCCAGAAGAAGGCACATATCTTAGTAGATAAGGACTGATAGCCTCGAAGAGAGTAAATATGAAGAGGCAATAAAGCTCTTTGATGAAGCAATTGCGGAAGATAAGAACTGCTATGATGCATATTACTATAAAGGATTCATTGCGTGGGGAATCAATGCTGATACAGGCACTGCATTTGTACATCTAAATAAAGCACTCAAAATTAATCCCAAGCATATAGAATCATTGGTACTTACAGCTTCATTATATGATCAACAAGGGGATAAAGCAACTGCTGAGAAGTATGCCAAGAAAGCTGCGAGTTTAGGGAGTGAATCTGCTAAGAGATATTTAGAGAAACTCAAGAGATAGATACATGTTTCATATGCCCTTTATGGGCGAACATTTTCCCCTTGGAGGAATCTCAAAACAGGTGCCTGTTCTACGATTTCCTCGTATCAAAGGGAGCGAAGTGACCTTCTTAAATCCCCTTCCTGACCTGTCCGCCGTAGTCTTGACGAAGGTGGAAGGGGTGCCGTTGAAAACGGTGGGGTAGTTCTTTTTCCGCATAGTATGGGGATATCTTGTCA
>JAVCCX010000423.1 GCA_030765245.1 Candidatus Zophobacter franzmannii
ACCACCATCCTGCATTGTAGACATCAGAGCTAACTCTTTACCCTCTGAGCCCTTAGTCATTGCGCCAATAACTTTGACTCTTGCATGTCCAACATCAGCTGCCTTTCTGTTGAGGTATTCAACGATAGCAATACTATCAACAACCGGTTCTGTGTTGGGCATTGCACATACAGTCGTAAAACCACCCTTTGCTGCAGCTTTTGTGCCCGTAATTATGTCCTCTTTATAAACTTGCCCCGGGTCTCTGAGGTGTGAATGGAGATCAATGAACCCTGGGAAGACTTTCTTGCCTTCAGCATCAATAACTTTATCTGCATCAGGGGCTATTAAGGCTTCTTCGATTTTTGCAATCCTCTCACCTTCAATTAATATGTCTCTCTTCAAGAACTCACCGTTTTGATATATACTTCCGTTTTTAATCAATATTTTCATTGTATCCTCCTAAGCCTTTCCACCGAGCATTAAATAAAGAAGTGCCATACGCACTGCTACACCATTTGCAACCTGTTGAAGTACAAGAGAACGATCACTATCAGCAATCTCAGGTAGAATTTCAACACCACGGTTCATTGGTCCAGGATGCATGATAAGAGCGTCATTTTTAGCATATTTCAATGTTTCTTTTGAGAGCACAAAATGCTTCGTGTATTCTCCAAGATTTGGGAAGAGTCCTTCAGTTTGGCGCTCAAGCTGCATTCTTAGTCCCATTACAACATCGGCATCTTTGAGAGCTTCAGGAAGACTATAACTTACTTTGCAACCATATACTTCTTCCATCTTGCCGGGCATGAGTGTTCTTGGACCACAAATTGTCACATCTGCACCAAGTTTCTTCATCCCAATAAGGTTTGAACGAACAACTCGACTATGAGCAATGTCACCCACAATCGCAATCTTCATACCATTGAGAGAACCCCTTTTCTCATAGATAGAAAACATATCAAGAAGGGCTTGAGTTGGATGTGCATGTCTGCCATCACCGCCATTAAGCACAGGTTTATTGGAATACTTATGAACCAATTGCGGACTACCTGGATAGCTGTGTCTGATAATATAGCAGTCAATCCCCATCGCATCCAGTGTGTAAACAGTATCCTGTAAGCTCTCACCCTTGGCCAGCGAGGAAGTACTTGAGTTGAAGCTGACGATATCAGCACTTAAACGACTCGCAGCAAGCTCAAATGACATCAAAGTTCTTGTGCTGTTCTCAAAGAATAGTGTACAAACTGTCTTACCTTTTAGAGCAGGGACCTTTTTGTACTCACGTTGGTTAATCTCCTTCATAACTTTCGATGCTTCCAGAATATGAATAATCTCTTCTGCTGTGTAGTCATCAAGATCATACATACTGCGCCCAAGGAAGTTTAGATTGCTTTGCATAACTCGCTCCTTGAATTTTTGTTAGATATAGTTGTATTGTAATAGATAATTTGGGGAATGTGCTCGTTGAGCATTATAAGTCGTAGTTTCATATTATTCTCCTTTCAGCCTCACCGGACTCGATTAAAGGTACAATCAGAACATAAAAACAGATGGGAATATGTCAATTGATTTATTTAGATAAATATTCTAACTTTTCTCATGCAACAGTTAAGTAACTATTCTGCTTTCAGTCAACAGCTAGTGAACAGGATTGAAGAAAGTAACTCATTATCTTGACGGAGGAATAGATTGTTCTTTATTGAATTATTATATCAAAAGCAGGAAAATGATGAAGATACTATTACTCGGCATTAATTCACGATACACTCACAGCAATCTCGCTCTCTACTATCTTAGGAATAGTCTATTGGACTCTGAGCATGATTGCGAAATATTAGAGACATCTATTAATTCAGATCTGCTGGATACTATTCAGCAGGTAAACATAATAAAGCCTGATGTCCTTTGCCTATCATTCTATATCTGGAACACCGACTATACGCTGCATCTTCTTCCATTGCTTAAGAATGTAATGCCGGGATTAGTTATAGTTGCCGGCGGACCTGAAGTTACATATCCCAATCAATACATAGAACAAGTTTTCTCTCACATCGACTATGCAGTTCAAGGTGCCGGAGAAGAAGCATTAGCCTTTCTTGCTGAAAAAAGTTTTGTACATGATGAGAAGTTTGTAAATATCCCCAATAAACCATTTAAGGATATACCTTTCCCCTACTTGCAATCTGATAAGATATTGCTTGAGAATAAGTACCTATATTATGAAGCTAGTAGAGGATGTCCTTTTAATTGCAGTTTTTGCTTATCTTCCAGGAGTGATATTATTCTTGAATATAGAGATATTGCAACAGTTAAAGATGAGTTGAAGCAATTGATTGGTTTCAATCCTAGGTTGGTGAAGTTCATTGACCGCTCTTTCAACGCGGACAGAAAGTTTGCTTACTCGGTTTGGGAATATCTGATAGAGCTAAATCCTAAGATAACCTTCCATTTTGAGATCAAGCCTGATTTACTTAAAGATGAAGATCTTGAGTTATTAAAGTCAGCACCTCTAGGATTATTCCAATTCGAAATTGGATTGCAGTCTACTAATCCTGAAACACTTTCAGCAATAGATAGATATGTTGAGTTTGATAAGATTAAACCATATCTTGTTAAGGTTAATCAACTGGATAACATCCACACTCATTTAGACTTGATTTCAGGATTACCACATGAGGATTTAACGTCCTTTTCTAACTCATTCAACATGGCAATAAAGACTTACCCAAGATACTTACAACTTGGATTTCTGAAAGTGTTACCTGGTACAAAGATAGCTGAACAAGCAGAAGACTTTGAGATCAAATCAATGCCCTATCCCCCATATCAAATCATACAGAATAAGTGGTTAAGTTTCACAGACCTTATGGATCTTGATCGTTTCACTCATTACTTCGATTTGTTCTATAACAGTGAGAAGATGACATCTACACTACACTATATCGTCGGGAAAGTGGATAACCCTTTTGATTTCTTTAGTTCGCTGTTTACATTTTGCAAAGACAATGGGTTTGAATCAAAGAAGGATTATTACATTGCTTTTAAACTGATGGCTGAGTTTATCGGGTCAGAATATGTTGAATTGAGTGATTATGTTCTTGAATCTCTTTATTACGATTGGTGTAACAATGTTTGCAACCCTAAAGTGCCTACAATCCTTGTTAGTGATGATTCAGTGGCTTATAAGTCAGAGACTTTCTCAACACTTCGTAATGTTGATAAAGAATTACCAGAGGTTCTGCAGAACGCAAAGAAATACTTAAAGAAAGCTCTCTTTGCAAGATTCAAGAATGCTGAATTTGTTGAAAATAAGCTGAATGGTAAAACTCAGTTGATAACATATCGTGAAGAGGGGATTCAAAGAGTTCTGTATTAAGATTCCAGGAGCTTTTCTCTTACCTTCGCGCTAATCATATCCATAAGCCAGACAACAATGGCAATAAGCCACATGATGAGTCCGACATTACGCCAGGAGAGCATCTGTTGTTCCTGCATCAGGGCAAGACCTATACCTCCACCACCAACAAAACCAACGATTGTAGCCATGCGGACATTGATATCCCATCGATATATAGTAAAGGCAAGATATGGTGAAATTATCTGTGGGATGATCGCATAAATCCAAACCTGAGGGGTAGATGCTCCGGTTGCCTTAATAGCTTCCACTTGTCCCCAATCAATATTCTCAATCTGTTCCGAATAGAGTTTGACTAATGAGGCAATAGAGTGGGTCATAAGTGCTAACATACCAGCAAAAGGCCCGATACCAACCCAGACTGAAAAGATAATAGCCCAAACAACAGCTTCAATTGATCTGAAGATTGTTGCAAGATTCCTTATAAAGAAATACACTCCTCTGCTTACGGCATTACCTGACATCAAATTGCGAGCTGCAAAGAAGCTTAAGACAAATGCAATTGGAATTGCAAAGACTGTAGCCATAAAGGCAAGGAAAACGGTTTCAGCTAAGGATCCCAGCATTGGAGTAATCTTTTCGAAATTAGGATTAAGCAATCCATTGAAGATATTCCCGGAGTTTTTAAATTGAGTGAAGAACTCTACAGGATTAATTTCAACCACAATCCAGCCAGTGTAGAATGTCATTATAATCAAGGGAATTATGTAAACCCAGTATCCACCCCTATTATCTTCACTATCTTCTCGAATAAAGATTCTATAACCTATTGAGGATTTTGTAAACATTAGGATTGCACTTAAAATGATAGTCGGTGTCAATACAAGCAGAGCAGTACTAGAGAAATATC
>JAVCCX010000089.1 GCA_030765245.1 Candidatus Zophobacter franzmannii
AACTGTTTGTCAATAAAAAAGCCGACTGTTTCCAGTCGGCTTTCAATATATGTAAGTTACCTATAGTTTATTTAAAACCGAAGGCTTCTCTATTGTCAATTATCTTAGCATTATCTTTGAGCTCTTTCCACCACTCGCTATAGCGTTTGTTTTGCTCACGCTCAAGAGTAGTTTTAATGAGTTCATCTTTCTCGGTCTCAAATTTAGCCATATCAGGAAGTGTCTGAACATTAGCTTTTGCAAGGTAAACACCACGGTCGGTTTTTACGATTTCAGTCCATTCGCCAGCCTTAGTCACAAGCATAGCTTTGTTGAGATCAGTAATCATACCAAGTCCTGTGATAGAGGCTTTAGCATTGATACTTTCAGCATCTACCATCTTAAGTTCCATTACTTTTGCTTTGGAAAGATAGTCTTTGGGTTCGTTATCTTTAACAAATTTCTGAGCTTCAGCAAAGGCAAGGTCAATCTTCTTCTGGCGTTCAAGTTTATTCTTGATTCCACCGGTAGCTTTTTCAAGCTCCTGATAGTGTTGACCCTTCTTCTCATTCACCATGTAAACATAGTAGAACTTATCATTATCATCGACATAAACATCAGAGACCTTATTCTTCTTACCCTTCTTGATAAATGCAAGAACTTCTTCTTTATTACCAATGCCAGGGACATAAGTTGAATTGTCTCTCATCTCAGATGTCTCTCTTGCTTCAAAACCAAGAGTATCGGCTGCTGTGTCAAATCCTAATTTCTTAACGAGAGTAGGAAATTCATAAAGAGATTCAATGATCTTATCTTTAGATTCAGGACTTGCTTCAACCTTAAGTAAGATATGGCGTGCCCAAACTTCGTCTTTACCTTTGTCATCTTTACGCTGTCCCATCTTTTGAATCAGATGCCAGCCAAACTGGGTCTTAACAGGATCAGAGATATCACCTTGTTTGAGTTCAAAGGCAACAGCTTCAAATTCTTTAACCATCTTTCTGCGACCAAAGTAACCAAGGTCTCCACCTTTGTCCTTGTTAGAATCATCTTGTGAGAACTTCTTTGCCATCTCAGCAAAATCAGCACCTTCTCTAATCTGTTTGAGAATGTCTGAAATCTTTGCTTCAACAACACCGTAGTCTTCAGCAGATGGAGCTGATACATCAACACGGATGTATTTAGCTTTTACATAAGGGTCGCGTTTGAAATCTTCTTTATTATCGTTGTAATAAGTAGCAAGCTCTTCATCAGTAATCTCAATATCTTTGATATCGAGTGAATTGAAGTCAATTACTTTACCACTAACACGAGTATTATCTTCAACATATTCAACTCTTACTGTATCTTCAGTTACAACAACTTCAGCTTTAATCTTATCTTCAAGGATGTTGTAAGGAAGAGTCTGGTTCATATATGCTTCAATACTAGCAGCAAACTGCTCATTCTCAGCAAGCATAGCTGCAAGTTTATTGTAATCATAAACGCCATCAGTTTGGAACTGAGGAAGACCTTTTATGTCATCCGGAGGATCGTTTTTAAGTCTGTCGATTATAATGTCTTTATTGATTTTTACATTGTACTTCTTCAGCTGTTTGTCAAAGAGGATACGAGCCATGAAACGATCCCATGTTTGATTCATAAGACGCTTTTCTGTAGCTTCATCCAGCTCTTTGTCTTTGTTAGCCTCATCTGCTGCCCAGGACTGAACTTCAGATTGATAGTTTTGTCTAAACTCTTTCAGATCAATCTCTTTTCCATCAATCTTACCAACATAACGAGGTTTGTTATTGAATAAACCACTGATACCACCGATGGCCATACCAATTACAAATACGAAAACGATTACATAAATAACGGCTTTTTGTTTCTTCCGAAAATGTTCAAGCATATATATTCCTCCAGCTTAATTTCAATTATTAGCTTTGTGAAAGCAATAACAAATAACAACCCTTTTTGTTCAAGTAATTTTTTCAATTTTGTGAAAATAGTCAACTCTGCGAAATTCAACTGCTTGAATAATTAAGAACAAAGGGTTACAAATAGATGTGAAACTTTCAATAGCAATGAGATGATAAATAGAATGATGCTTAGATAATATCTCTATCTGTTATACTTTCCTCTACCGATGCTATTCTTTGAAAACAGCCTTTAGTTCCGGGTTATTTGGATCAATTGCCTTTGCTATCCTCCAATTTGCAAATGCTTTCTCTTGGTTACCCATGCTATAGTAGATTGAACCAAGTTTTATATACGCAAGAGCCATATTAGGGGCTAACTTAATCGCTGAATTACACTCTTTAACAGCGTTTTCAAGATCCTTTAAATAGTAGAATTTAGTTGCATTTGTGATGTGTATAAGCACCTGATTCAAATCCCGATAGTCTTTTAACTCAATCTTAATTAAGTCTAACTAACCTTTCCCAGTACCCATAAATACAAGGGAGTCAGCAAGATAGGTAAAAATAGATATTGACAATAACACCTCGTAAGTCAATGTGACATTGATATTTACAACAATATACAAAACGAGGTGTTATTATGAATTACCCTAAACTTACCAAACTTGGTCAAGTAAAAACGATGAGCTTTGCAGAAGTATCTTTATTGTGGTAACTATCTGAACTCTAAGGCTATCTGTCGTAAGAGAGGGGAATGGCATCTTAACAAAGAAACAGGCATCTTCTACAAATCTGCAATTGTAACTGTCCTTGATAAAAAGTCACATGTAAAACCTGAGAATCAGGTTCCTCTTGGAGAAATCAGGATGTGTTTCTACAAGTATCCGAATCAAAAGAAATTTAAGATTATCATCAGTACAAATACAGAACTTACGGAAATGGAAATCCTCGGATTGTATCTGAGACGCTGGGCAGTCGAGGTTGTGTTCAAAGACTTGAAACAGCATTTTGGTTTTAATCAGAGTAAGTCTTCCAAATATGCTCCTCAAATTGCAGATTTAACCATAAGATGCATATTCTACATTATGTTTTGTTCGCTTAGAGAAAGCCATCCTGAGAAATCAACAGAGCAATTGCTTTTTGAGTTCTATCAGGAGATGCAAGAGGACTGGTTGAACATCTTCAG
>JAVCCX010000268.1 GCA_030765245.1 Candidatus Zophobacter franzmannii
ATGATGCTCTATACCGAGGAAATCACAGACCTTTTTAGCATCCAGTATCGCTTGCTCAATCCCATTATGCTCATCATATCCAAAACGCTTATCGTCAAATTGACGCATGGTAAATCCAACAATGTTGTATCCATCTCGTTGCAACAGCTTTGCTGCTACGGAACTATCAACACCACCACTCATTGCTACTGCTATCTTCATATTACTTTTCCTTATTATCCCCTCGTCCTTTCTGGGAGAGTGTTAAGGTGAGGGTTCTTCACTCCATACATTCCCACCATTTGCAAGGTCTCGCTTTGCTCAACCATTCCAAAGGTAGGAGATTAGTTATATCATTCTACGACGACACTCTTTCAATATCGGCACCTATGGCCTTGAGTTTGGTCTCAATATGGTCATAACCTCTATCAATATGATAAATACGGGCAATCTCTGTTTCCCCCTCTGCTGCAAGTCCGGCAAGAACAAGAGCAGCACTGGCACGCAAATCAGTTGCCATCACAGGAGCTCCACTCAGACTCTTAACTCCATTAATCAGAGCTACCGTGTTCTGAATTCTGATGTCAGCTTGGAGTCTGTTCAATTCAGCAACATGCATAAATCTATCAGGGAAAACTCTATCTTCAACAGTGCAACTTCCTTCTGAAAGGCACATATATGTGAGAAACTGTGCTTGGAGATCTGTCGGGAAAGCCGGATATGGATTTGCAATCATATTCACTGATTTGACATGTTCAGCAGGAATCACTGTAACAGATTTCCCCTTAATTTCAAACTTACAACCAGCTTGTTTCATCTTATCGATAAGGCTCTGAACATGCTCTACAATACAGTTTGTTACTGTAATCTTGCTTTTAGTAATTGCACCTGCAAGGAGGAAAGTACCTGCTTCGATCCGGTCAGGTATCATTTCAGCACCAACAGGGAAAAGCTCTTTTACACCCTCTAAAACAAGGTGATTAGTTCCTACTCCTGTTATCTTTCCACCCATTTTGTTTAAGAAATCAGCAGTGGCAGTAACTTCAGGCTCAATTGCAGCATTATAAATATTCGTGATGCCTTCAGCTTTAACTGCTGCCATCATGGCATTTATTGTAGCACCAACGCTGACCTTCTCAAATGTAATATCAGCTCCTATGAGCTTCTCTGCTTTGGCATGGATGTAACCATGCTTAATCTCGATAACAGCACCAAGTTTTTCCATTGCCATCAGATGCAGGTCAACAGGGCGAGTCCCAATGGCACAACCACCCGGGAAGGAAACTTTTGCTTCGCCAAGACGGGCTAAAAGCGGACCAAGTACCCAAACTGACGCACGCATCTTGCTAACAAGCTCATATGGAGCCTCAGCAAAGCAGACATCTTTAGCATCAATCTTCAAACTATCATCTGTATATTCAATACGAGCCCCAATAACACGCAAAAGATGCGCCATTGACTTAATATCGTTAAGTTTTGGTACATTCGTAAGTACCGACCGACCTCCGGCAAGCAATGTAGCTGCCATTATCGGAAGTACTGCATTCTTAGCACCACTGACCTTAATCTCTCCACTTAATTTCTTTCCACCCCTGATTATAAACTTATCCATGCTGTTTCCCTTTCTATTTAAGTAGGTTTAGTATATTTTCAAATTCATTCTTACTATTGGTAATCTTAATATATCGGTCTTTATCGCATAAGTCCTGATAAATGTCAATATCAGAAAAACTATATTCTCTTGCAATCTCCTCAATTAGTGTGGCTTGCTTCTCCCCAATCTCAAAGAATAAGACACCCTTCTCATTGAGATAGCCCTTTGCTTTTGAAAGAATCTGCCTGTAGCAAATTAGCCCATTTTCTTCTGCCAATAAGGCAGTCTCCGGTTCAAATTCTTTCACTTCTATCGGAAGCTTGGCATAATCCTCTGCTGAAATATATGGAGGGTTGGAGACAATTAAGTCAAATTTCCCTTCAACAGCTGAGAACAGGTCTGATTCTATGAATGTAATACTCTGCTTATTAAGCTCAGCATTCTCAAGGGCAATATCAAGAGCTTTTGAGGATATATCGGAAGCAATAACTTCCGCATCAGGAAAGAGGCTCTTAAGTGCGATTGCAATAGCACCGCTTCCTGTTCCGATATCCAATATTCTCTGAGGTTTTAGGTAATCATGTTTGATGTAATCCACCAGCAACTCTGTTTCAGGTCTTGGAATCAGCACATCAGGTGTGACTTTTATTGTAAAATCAAGGAACTGAGTCTCTCCCAGGATATATTGAACAGGTTCAAACTTTGCTCTTCTGTTTATAAGTTCAAAGTAGATATCCATTTTCTTCTTGTCAATGGGGTCAAAACAATGAACACTTAGCTCTAAGCGTGGAATTTTGACGAGTTGCTCAAGAAGCAATTCAGCTTCGAGGAAGGGGTTCTCAGTCTCTGCTTTTTGCAGGATGGCAATCCCCTGATTGAGTGTTTCAAGTAAACTTTGCATGCAATATCAAGGTTGAAATTGGATTATTTTGGCAAGTGATTTGTTTGAAATATGGTTATTGTTAAGGGGAATATTATTGGCTGGGAAGTACTGCTTCAGCTGTACCTCTTTCTTAAAGCAACTGTCCTCAGACTTTTCAGGGCGAAACTTTTTGTGAAGACCTGTGCTTTGGAGCTGTCAGACAGTCCCCAAAAAACATAATTCTTCGAATTATCAGCAAGTGGGGGCACATGCTGTACAAAGAATGCAAATTGCATTTGCAATGGGGAATCGGAGTTCCCCATCCCTAAAACGAAGCAACGGAGACTTAATATCCTCTAAATCGTTTAATTAACTTCTCTTGAATCGATACCGGAACAATCTCATATTTCTTAAACTCGAGTGTATAGATAGCCCGACCGGAACTTAAAGTTCTGATTCGAGTGGCATAACCAAACAGTTCGCTCATAGGTACATCACTGACAATCTCGTTCTTGTCATTTGCTTCTGCCCTAATAACTTCGATTCTACCTCGCTTAGAATTTATATCGGAGATAATATCACCAACATACTCTTCAGGAGTAATAGCGGTCAGGAGCATTATTGGTTCCATCAAAATTGGTTTTGCAGAACGAAGAGCTTTACCAACTGCCATGGAAGTCGCAATTCTAAAAGCTGTTTCATTGGAGTCTACTTCGTGGAAACCACCACCGACAAGCTCAATCTTTATCCTTTCGCAGAGACCGGAAATCTGAGGTCCATCGTTGAGAGCATTAATCGAACTCTCTTTTATTGCATCAATGTATTCAGCTGCGATAACATCAGTATGAACATGATTGATAAAGACATTTTTCTCACCCTCTGGAAGCTCATCTTCTATCATAGGAGTAAGTCTCAGTTTCACATGAGCGAAGTTACCCTTGCCACCCATCTCACGACTAAACACTTCATCCACTTCAACAGCTTTTGTAATCGTTTCTTTGTATGAAACCTGTGGAGTACCAACATTGGCATTCACTTTGAACTCGCGTTTCAATCTCTCAATAATGATTTCCAGATGAAGCTCGCCCATACCTGAAATCAAGTTCTGCCCAGTATCTTTATCTACATGGACTTTGAAGGTTGGGTCTTCCTCTTCAAGTCTTATCAGCGAAGCTTTGAGAGTTTCTTCATCAGCTTTTGATTTAGGTTCAATAGCAATTGATATAACTGTATCAGGGAAACTCATTTTATGCATCACAATATGTGAAGTTGGATCTGTAATTGTATCGCCGGTGAAAGTAATTTTGGAACCGACAATAGCACCAATATCACCTGCATGGAGTTCATCTAAATCAATCTTTTTATTTGAATGCATCTGCAAGATACGAGACACACGCTCTCTCTTACCATTCGTTTGGTAAAGATAGGTCTGGCCTTTCTTAATTGCCCCACGATATACTCTGATATAGAGTAGTTTCCCAACATATTTATCTATTTGTATTTTAAACGCAAGGGCTGCAAATTTACCTGCAGGAGTCGGAAGTACTTCTACCTCTTCATCTGATCTTGGATCATGACCTGTAGTTCCACCTAAATCGAGTGGAGAAGGAAGGTAATCTTTTACTGCATCTAAAAGAGGTTGAACCCCTTTATTCTTAAGTGAACTACCACAAAGTACTGGTACAAGTTCACTAAGGATTACACCTTTTCTAATTGCTGATTTGATAAGGTCTGTAGGTACTTCTTTACCTTCAAGAAAGAGTTCCAGTAGTTCATCATCAAACTCTGTCAGTTTTTCTAACATTTCTTCACGAGCGAATTCAGCACGGATCATCTCATCTTCAGGTATCTCCAGAGTCTTGAAAGTTACTCCATTATCTTCATCGCTAAAATGGTATGACTTCATGGTAACTAAATCTATAATAGCACTGAACTTCTCTTCTTCCCCAATTGGAATCTGAATAGGAGTGGCATTCTTAGTTAATCTATCACGCATCATACCAATTACATGCTCAAAATCAGCACCCATTCTATCCATTTTATTAACAAAGGCAATACGAGGGACATGATAACGGTCAGCCTGATGCCATACAGTTTCTGATTGAGGTTCTACCCCACCAACAGCACAAAATACACCTACAGCACCATCAAGTACACGAAGTGATCTCTCAACTTCTGCTGTAAAGTCAACATGACCCGGTGTATCAATAATGTTTATTCGACATCCACTCCACAGGCAACTGACGGTAGCCGAAGTAATAGTAATACCTCGCTCTCTTTCCTGGTCCATCCAATCTGTATAGGCGTTCCCTTCATGCACTTCACCCGTTCTTCTCAATTCTCCGGTGTAAAACAAAATACGCTCAGTAGTCGTAGTTTTACCTGCATCAATATGTGCCATTATACCGATATTTCTGATGTTACTTAAGTCAATCTTCGTCATTTTCTCCTGCTTTGTTCGGATATCTCTATATCAAAATTCTTAATGTAATTTACAATGGATAAATCTCTTACTAAATGTTAGTTGTAGATTACAACCCGAATAAGTGTGCATTAATTAGGTTTTTTGTAATGTGTCAAGTTAGTTTTTAAGACAAAAAATGACTCAACATCACTAGTACGCTACTCTTTCGAGATTGAGATTATTGTTTTTTTACTTGACGAAAGCTTAGCCAAACACTTTGTTATGGTGAGTAAAAAGGAGTGATATATGATACAAGTATTAGTATGGCTAAGGTATGCAGTTATTTTTGCTTCAGCCTTTATGGGTTTCTATTACATCGATACTAACCCAGAGTACTCAATGAAGATTGTCTCAGCCGGAATGGTTGGAATTGTCGGCATACTGAGTTTCATTACCCATGTAATCTTCCACAAAGCCGATGCTAAAAGGCTAGGTTGGGAAACAGACCGCCCTGACTGGCAATTCGAAGTAGGTTTTGCAAACCTTGCTTTTGGTATTGTCGGGCTTATCGCGTATGCCAATTTCTTTGGCAACACTGGTCGAATAGCAATAACAATGGCTTATGGGATTTATCTCTTTCAAGCCGCCATACTGCATGCTTATCGAGCTATTTCAGTAAAGCCAATACACATTAAGAAACTAGTACTGAGTTCGCTCTTAACCTTTGTTTTTGTTGCTTTCATGGCTTTCTTTGTATATAAGAGTGTGTACTAATTGCAATAATTATTTTAACTGAGCTATCTTTAATTATATTATTCATAGTTTAAGCAAATTACTATTTTCTAGGAGGATAAATGCTATCAAAGCTTTTTGATAAAGGTCGTGATTTTCTCGGGGTGGAACATCCGATTATCTCAGGGGGGATGACTTGGATTAGTGACTTTGCTCTTGTTAAAGCAGTGAGTGAAGCAGGAGCGTTCCCTGTGTTTGCAAGTGGAAATATGCCACCGGATCTATTTGAAAAAGAGGTGGATAGACTTGTGAATGAGATCAAAAACCCATTTGCTGTTAACCTTATCACTATTGCTCCAAACTATAGAGACCATTTCAATATCTTGCTCCGTAAGAATGTCCCGTTTGTCGTTTTTGCCGGAAGCTTCCCTACCAAGAATGATGTTGTTACAATGAAGGAAGCCGGCAAAAAGACAATCTCCTTTGCATCTACTGAATCAATTGCTGAGAAACAGATTAAGTGGGGTATTGATGCATTAATTCTTGAAGGGAGTGAAGCCGGCGGTCATATCGGTAATGTCTCCCTCATAGTTCTTCTGCAACAGGTACTCTTTAAATTCCGTGAATTCCCTATTTTCGTTTCCGGTGGACTTGCCACAGGTGAGATAGTAGCACACCTACTTCTTATGGGTGCTTATGGTGTTCAGATGGGCACTCGGTTTGTGATGTCCGATGAATGCACTGCTCATGAGAACTTTAAGAAAGCTTTTAAAAGAGCCAGAGCAAGGACAGCTATCGCAACTCCACAGTATGACAATAAGCTTCCTGTTGTGGCAGTTCGAGCTCTAAGAAATAAAGGCATGGAAAACTTTGGCAAGTTGCAGTTAGAGCTTCTCAAGAAGTTAGAGAAGGATGAAATTAACCGCTCTGAAGCTCAGTGGGAAGTTGAAAACTACTGGGCAGGGTCACTTCGTAAAGCAGTTGAAGAAGGTGATGTCGAGACAGGTTCACTTATGGCCGGACAAAGTGTTGGACTTATCTCTGATATTAAACCTCTTAAAGAGATTATCCAGGATATAGTCAACGATGCTATGAAAGAGTTAGAGAGAGTTAAAACACTCTTGTGATTCACTAATTATAATAATTAAGCCCAGCTGTGAAGCTGGGCTACTTTTTAAATACCCAAAGAAAAAGCCCGAGTTTCCTCGGGCTTTATATTGATTCGGAGTTATCCGATTATTTTATAAGTACAGCTTTCTTAACTGCTGTGTATCCCTTTGTCTCCATCTTGAAGAAATAGATACCACTACCACTTTGTTTACCATTACGATCAATACCATCCCATACAACAGTATGATCGGTACCTTCAGGGTAAGCTTCGTTGGTAAGTTCAGAAACCAATTCACCTTTCACATTATAGACATTTACTATAACTATACTTTCTTCTTTCAAGCTAAATGTAACAGATGTTGAAGGATTGAATGGATTAGGGAAGATATTCTTTATTGCTGTAACTATCTGAACATCTTGTGTATCAGGATTTCCTCCATCTTCTGTAACAGTTATTGCAACTGGTCCGAAGAATTGGTTGATTCCATCAATAGAAACACTTTCTAACCAGTAGTTAAATGTGTCACCAGTATTAACTTCTGAATCATCGAAGCTGTAATTATGAGTAGTAGACTCATTTGAAGCAACAATGATACCTGAGTTGATCTGATAAATACTGTCTATAGATTCAGTTTCAGAACGATATACATTATAACCAGACATATGACTTTCTGACTCAACAGTCCACTGTAAGTTTACATACATGCCATCTGTCATAGCAACAGCAGCAAAGTTAGTAAGAGTTACAGGTAAAATCGGGTTGTCATTCTGAGTGCCGGGAGTTGGTGATAGGACTTGAGCCCAATCAGTATCTAAATCTTCACCCGCACCCTCGTTAGTTCTTTCATAGATTACATTTAGAACTGCACCGCTGGTAGCAGAACCGAATTGATCTACAACGCCTTTTGCAATACCGTCATTAATGTCCAACCATGATCCGGCTTCCATAGCAAGTGTTGCTGGAGCTTCGATGTAGTCACCTGCAAAACCGTATTCTGTTTGCATTTGACTAAGCGTTCCACCAATAACCACTAAATATTCACCAGCATTCAATGTTCCTGTCAATGGGGTTGAAAGAGCAGGAGCATACTGATTTAGTGTCCAATTAGTCAAATCCTGTGCTACAGAACTATTGTTGTAAAGTTCTACATACTGGACAGTAGTAGCAACATTAACTTCTGAAATGATTACATTTGCAAATTCAGGACCTGCAGTAACAGCACCCAATTCCATGCGGATATTGGCAAAACCTTCCACTAAAGTTCCCGCTGGTGGGTTTGCAGGATCAGGGTTTAGAGCGTCATCATAGTATGTTAAACCACGATTTGTTAGGTCAGAGGTACAGAAGAAATCATCTGAACTTGAGTCACAACCACCCATATTTTCTTCTACAGCAATTACTAAGTTGTCAGTATTGTTGTATGTAAATGGGGTTGTAAGTACAAAATCTATCCAACCATCAGCTGGAATAGTAGGTAATGTTCCATTAAATACTTCTGTTAAGTTAGCAAGTGGAACCCAGCTTGATGAATTTGCAAAAGCAACATCTGCTGTATGCCCCATATAGATAACCCAATTTTGTGAGTTAGCTAAATTTCCGTTTTGGTTATAGTTATACCAAATCTTCTCGATTCTTTCACCTGTGCGGTCAATCTCTGTCTGGAGGTAGATACACTGTGAATAACTGTAGACAAAATATGGTTCGATTGGAAGACCTACATTTGTTAAAGTTCCTGTACCAATAGTTGTAATATTAGCACCTAAGCTAGTTGTAAAAGTATAAACAGGGCTCTCTGTTTCAAAACGAGTTGCTGCATTTCTGGAAACTACCTTCCAATAATATCTGGTACTTTCAGTCAATGGACCCGGATCAAAAGCTCCCACTACTACTACTGCATCATCAACAGGCATTAACAATGGTGGATTTACTGTGTCGAAATACAAATCATAAGTTTCTGTGTTGTCACCGAAGTCCCAGCTTAATTGAACATCTAACGCCTGGCTACTTGCATTGTTTGCAGGTGAAATATTAGAGATTAATGAAGGTGCGACAGGAGCATCAGCTGCTCCAAATTCCATACGAATATTAGGAAATGCTGATTTCAAGTTTCCTGAAGGGGGAGATGCTGGATCAGGATTTGATGAGTCATTCTGATACTGAATAGATCTACTTGTAGCATCTGCAGTACAGAAGAATTCATCACTGCTACCATCATATGAAGACTGGTTGTCTTCAACTGCAATGACGAGATTATCAATGTTATTATATACGAAAGGTACATCTAATACAAACTCAATCCATGTATCTGAATCAGGGACTGGAACAAGTGTATGATTGTATACTTGACTAAGGTTTGCTAATGGTACCCAGCTGGTATTTGTTGCAAATGCAGCATCAGCTGTATGTCCCATATAGATTACCCATTCAGTTGTAGCACTTAAATCAGTACCACCATTATAGTGATACCAGATCTTTTCAATTCTTTGTTCTGTGCGGTTAATCTCTGACTGAAGATAGATACTCTGGGAATATGTGTAACCATAATAAGGTTCTACAGGAAGTCCTTGTCCGGTTAATGTCTCCGCTCCGATAGGAACTATGTTAGGACCTAGGTTTGTGGCAAAAGAGAAAATACTTGAATAAGTAATTTCTCTGGAGGAATTCTTTGTAACAACCCTCCAAAAGTAAACTGTGTTAGTAGTTAAGTCAACTGGTTGATTATATGTACCTGTCGCTCCTGCGATTTCACCTGTAACAGCGATTGCTACTGGAGGATTAACAGTATCAAATAAAAGGTCATATGTCTCTGTATTAGCTCCAAAGTCCCATGTAAGTGAAACATCGAGGTCCTGGTTCATAGCTGCATCTGCCGGTGATGGGTTAATTGCAGGCTCTGGTGCAGTTGTACTTGCACTTACAATGATTGGTATGGTTATATCACCAGGAGTTGTGCCACTAGCACCTTCTGCTGCAACTTCATTACCATCATGATCATAAATGTAATATGCGTTTTCAGATCCATAAGAACCAGCCGTATAATCGGTAGTGACTTCGTCACCATTAACAACTGTGAAGGTATGAGCCTCAGGACCACCACCAGTCTCAATTGTAAGGGCAGTAAGTACCGTAGTACCATTAACTATAACATCGAGAGCTCCGCCACTCCATCCGTCGCCATAGGAGTCAATTAAGGATACAGTCCAAGTGACTGCACTTAAAGCTCCGGTGAACATGAACAACGACAAGAACATTAATAAAATCATTTTTTTCATACTAAATATCTCCTTTGTATTCTTCTTTTCTTTATAATCCGATACCGATTGGTATCGGTTATTTCCTAAAAAACTTTCTGCCATACGATAACCACTATCCTTTCCCTTTTTTATCTAAACACTTTTTATACTATACATATATAACCAAAGCAATTTGCAGGATGAATTGTCAATATAAATTTTGGCATCATGGGAACAATACAGAAGCATGTGTTTTTTTGTGGAATTCTGTCCATAATGGAACAAAAAGAGCAATCGCTCTAATCACCTATTAATAAAGGGGGAGTTTACTATTACTAAAATCTATATAGCTCATTTTGGGACATTTTCCATTTATTGGGTCAGGTTCATTTTTTTTCATTTTTTTTCAATTGGGGTACCAGCCTTATCCTATTGAACAGCTTTAAAACATAAAAGTAAGGATATATGAATTGAGATAAGAAACTACTCTTAACATCTCCATATCTATACAAAACTGTTGTATTTATGCCCTATTAGGGCTCTATTATAATACTTAAAACTAACTTTATAGATAGTTATACACAAATTGTGTATAACTTAGTGGTTTCATTAAGGGTCAATTAAGAGTCAATTAAGTGTCTATTAAGGGTCGATTAGGTATTACTATAGAAAAGTCATGGAGAATTGAGAAGGAAAAATTGAAAATGGGAAAGGCAAGAAATGCCATTTTCTGGTTTTTCCAGCACCTTTTGTGTCCATTGGTTTTTTTCAAAACACGAACTCGATGCCATCGACCCCTACTGCACTTACCATTACCTTGGCAATGGAGAAAAGAAGAGGGAATTCTTTGTATAACCGCTGAAGTGAATGATAAGATTCCTCCACTCATTGCATTCAGTTGGAACGGCAATATTGGGCGATTCATCTATTCCTCAATCGCTTCGCCCCAAACTCCCTGCGTTCGCTTCGGTGCAAGTTACAAGCTACGAATTGTCGCCCGGCCTACCGGGTCGTTTTATCGCGCCGTAGCCTTGTGCAGAAGTTGAAGCTTTTATGCGAAGACCGGAGCGGAGTCGCTTGAGCCTCTCTAACAACTTTAAACGCTGAAGCTAATAGCGTCATATTTCAAATATATTGACGATATTTTATTGAGTGTAAAATAGGATAAAAGGAGATAAAATTGCTTAATAAAGTTATAGAAGGCGACAGGAATATCAGTAAATACCTAACCCTAATTGGTCAAACCGGGTTAACAATGGTAATATCTATTGTTGCCGGACTTCTCCTGGGTGTTTGGTTAGATCAGAAATTCTCTTCACAACCTCTATTTTTAGCGATATTTATTCTCTTGGGAATCTTTGTCGGTTTCTTTAGCTGTTACAAACTAATTGTGCGATTTTTTAACATAAATGAAGTTATAGCAGAACCTATGGAGAATGCAGATGACAACTCGTAAATATGTAATCCAAGTAGTGGTTATTATTTGCTTGACAAATATCCCTGCGCTCCTATTGATACCGACGAATTTCAAAGGTGCGTACAGTTGGTTTTTCGGCTCCATTGGAAGTGCAGCAAACTTCTTTTGGATGTATTTAGCTGCTGCGAGCGCCTTCGGGCCGATTGCAAAGAGTGCACAGGTTAAGACAGTTAAAGCGTTCTACTTTCGCTACTTATTCTTAATCGTCTATGCACTAATCGTCGTAAAGCTTCTAAATGCTGATATTCTTATATTTGGTCTTGCGCTGTTAACAGCTCAGGGCGTCATCTTTGTAAAGAGTTTGATAGAGTCGATTATAGCTGATCGATTTACCAATAAATAGCGGAGTTGATATGTCGAAAAACAAAAAGAGATTGTTGAGGCTGATAGCGATATTTTTTATCATTGAATTCGGTCTTTCATTCTTTCTAGATAGTACAATCGTAATTGGTAAGGATTCTCTAACCGGTGAATCCGGATTTAGGATTGTTAAAGAACCTCTTAATCTCCAAGCTGAGATTATTGAAGAGACTCAGCCTGATGTTTTCTTCCGCAACTCTGATGAGATGCAAGAGATGATTCTTAAGCTAAGGGATGAAACACTCTCTAACGCTGACATCATCAGACTCTATCAAGAAGAGGATAATAAAGAGGCACTATACCATCTCTCCCACCATGTTCCCTACAACAGCTTGGGACTCTATTTAACTTTCCATAAGTTCTTTGGAGATGGAAGTACTATCAATAGTTTTAAGCTATTAAGAATGTTACTCATTATCGACTTAATATTAATTTTCCTCGTAGTATCCATAAAGAGAGCTGTTAAGTTCTACCCCGGTAAACTTCAGATTGTGGGTGAAACCTTCTACTCCGGAGCAGAAGGTATGGTTAGAGATACTCTGGGCAAAGATAATGTCCATTTCACTCCGTATCTACTTACGCTCTTCCTCTTCATCTGGTTTAGTAACCTGATTGGTATAATTCCGATTCCTGGTTTTACTGAACCTACAAGAAACCTTAATGTACCACTTGGTCTTGGACTTGCGGCGATAAGTGTTGTTCACTTCATGTCGATTAAGAAAAAAGGTCTATGGAAGTATATGAAGGAATACGGAGAACCTATGTTCTTCCTAGCCCCTCTCAATATA
>JAVCCX010000383.1 GCA_030765245.1 Candidatus Zophobacter franzmannii
CATTGGGTTACATTGTAAGCACCTACAGGATGGATAACTACTCTGTCGTTGTACTGAAGGTCAGGGAAGACGCAATCCTGTTATCTGGCATCGATATTCATACACAGAGGGCCATAGAAGATTGTGTTACGAGATGTACCCGATAACGGTTGAGCAGGTTTAATGTTAAGATTATACCACCATGCAGTAATAAGCATGTTTACACCTGCATCCAGGATTACTGCTTTCTGACCGGTTGGGAGATCTTTCTTACCAATAACAGAGGAAACACAGTAACCTGCCTCTGAAACAAGTATTCTTCCTGTTTCCATGATAAGTTTAGGGTTTTCCTCTCTAGTAAATTGAGCTTCGTTAAATGCTCTACCAATTGCAGCAAAGTATTGCTCTGGATTAGGAGAAGCAAATTCACCCGGAGTGTATTGGTTATGAAGTGTGTTCTTTGACGCAAAACCACCGCCTAAGTCGATGTATTCAACAACAATGCCAAACTTGTCCTTGAGTTGCATTGCAAGTTCAAGAAGAGCTTTTGCAGAGAAATAGTAAGCTGAAGCTTCCAGCAAGAAAGTTCCAATATGAGTATGAATACCAACAATCTGTAACTTACCACCGGTAACAATGCGTTGAAGGGTCCGCATAGCTTCACCATTCTCATAGTTAAAACCAAATCTCTGCCACTGGGGATAAACACCTATATCCATATTTACCCGAATTGCAACTCTAGGTGTAATACCTAATTGTTCTGCAACCGATTCTAGGAGTACAAGTTCATCTAAATGATCAATATGAATGCTTGCCCCATCTGTAACAGCCTGTTCGAGGTCCGCTTTTCTCTTACTGGGACCATTAAAAATAATATCTGATCCACTCTGTCCAAGACCTTTTGCCATATCATATTCCATGATACTAACAACTTCCGGTTTTGCACCTTCCTGATGCAGGATTGAGCTGATCGCTTGTAAATAGTTGGTTTTATATGACCAGGATATCTCTGAGTTGGGATAGTACTTCTGTAGAGCAGTTTTCATCTCTCTATACTTGTTTCTGATAGCCGTTTCTGAAAATATCATCACAGGTGAATCATACTTTGCAACTATCTCTTCAACAGGAACACCTTCAATATTGTCCTGGTAATCAACAACACTAGCAAAACCAAACTTGTTGGTCATGCCAACATCGGTCTTCTCTATAAATGGGGGATTGTATTTCTTTTTCATTATTTTCCTTCTTTATTGTGTAATTCACCAAGACTGGAGATGGTACCAAATTTACTGATATGTGAAATTATATCCTCAGAGTGACGGATAAAGATTGTCCCGGTTGCGTATGTATCTATTGGTTCTACTGGCATATCGAGTGCTTTCATAAGACTCATAGCAGGTAGATTCTGACCTGCTCCTGCTGAGAGTCTGATCCAGGCAGGGAATCTTGGGTTAATCTCAATAACAAAGATTTGCCCTGCACTATTCTGGATAACCTCCAGTTCAGCCGGACCTCTCCATTTTAGGTTTGAGATAACCTTTTTGGCAAATTCCGTTAGCTCAGGGTTTTCTACGACAACTCCGCCAAAACCTTTGCCTTTATCTGTGATTATAATCTTTCGTTGAGGAATCATTCCTAACATGCCACCTTCTCCATCACCAAGGAGAGCAACATTAAACTCATCTCCTATAACCTTTTCCTGAACGATTATAGGCAATCCCCATTTAGCTTTAAGTTTGGCAAATACTGCAAATGCATCATCTAATGTGTATACTTCGTATGCCTCGTATAACCGACCCTTAATAAAGAAAGGAAAGGTTATTATTGAAACAATGTTGTATAGTTCTTGAGCATCTGAACAGAATATTGATTTAGGAACACTGATTCCTAATTCTTCAAATAATCTATTTAGTTTAGTCTTATCTCTAGCCAAAAATTGTTCTTCAGTAGGGAGGAAGAACTTAATCCCACGATCAGTTAGCTTGTCTTCAAGGCGGATATAGTTGATTATCTCAGAGTCAAGTGTTGGGATAATAACATCGATCTTTACTTTTGATAAGATATAATCCAATCTTCTTAAGAAGACTTCTGAACCTCCCGATGGGAAAGGCATCAGATATATTTCATCAGCGAGGTCTTCAACATAAATGCCTGCCTCTAGTGCATCATATACCAAAGCAACAATCTTCCCTTTAAAACCTGCGTCACGGAGACAACGTATAACAGGTGTACCGGGTTGAGGATTATCTCCTGTTTTTAACCCAGTTACAGCAACTGTACAATTTACATTTGTTAAATCGACATTCATATCAACTCACCAGATGTAAGTTTCTTAGCTGACTTATAAAATAGTCTAAGTCTCTTGTGAAGGTTTCCTGATTAATGTCATACTCTTCTGTGATTTTGGCTATAATCTCGGCTTCGTTTCTCTCTTTGTTTAAAAGACTAATGATTCTCATTGCCATCTCATTACTATTATAAGAAATTCCGGTTGATGGGTCAAAAATGAACCCAGATTCACTCAAAGCGAGCTTTTTCAATTTTGTAGTATCCATTATTTCTCCTTTAAAATTGGGAATACAATGTTAAGACAATTGTCTTTTATTTTTCCTTCATACTATTTATATTTCTAAAATGACTATATATTTTCTTAGCTAAAGTGACAGATACTCCTTTCACTTCAGCTAATTCTTCTTCTTTTGCATTTTTTATTCCTTCAACAGAGCCAAATTCCTTTAGAAGTAAAAATCTAGTCTTGTCTCCAATACCTTTGATTTCGTCCAAATCAGATTTAATGGTTCGTTTACTTCGTCTTTGTCTATGGAAGGTTATAGCAAATCTATGTGCTTCATCTCTGATCTCCACTAGCATTCTAAGGGCTCCGGATGAGCGGGGTAGTAATATTGAGATATTGTTTCCTGCATGGAAGACTTCTTCTATTCTCTTAGCTAATGATATCATAATGATATCTTTGTCAGTAACAGACTTTAATTTCTTGTAAGCCTTATTTAACTGACCTTTACCACCATCAATCACAATCAAATCAGGAGTTAACTCTTCGTCTTTGTTTGTCTGATTTATAAAGCGTTCTATTGTCTCTGCCATTGAAGCAAAGTCATCCTGACCGTCTACAGTATTAATAATAAACTTTCTATATAAACTCTTCTTTGGTTTCCCATTTTCGAAAAAGACAGCAGATGAAACTGTATCTGTCCCCTGGATAGTCGAAATATCCATGCAGACTATCTTCCGAGGGAGTTTATGTAACTTAAGTTGCTCCTTTAACTCCTGAATTGGCAAGATAGTTCTACTTGCCTTACGCATATGTGCTAATTTCTGTTCTTCTACATAGTTGAATGCATTTATTCTCGCTACATTGATTAACTGAACCTTTTCACCTCGCTGTGGTATTGCGAGTCTATTCCCTAACCAATTATTAAGTGAATCCATATCAGTCGGTTCTAATTGTAGTAAAATACTATGAGGGAGTTCATCAACTTGAGCATAGTATTGGGAGATAAATACAGACATGATCTCTTCTAAACTACTATCCTCAACCTGCGATAGGGGATAGGTCTCTTTATGGAGAACCTTTCCTTCAACGATTTTAAGCACCACTGCCGCAGCTTTGTCTTCTTCTTTGTACAAACCAATCACATCCCTGTTTTTAAAGTCAGTCAAGAACATGGTTCTATTCTTTTGTACATCTGTCAGAGCTTTTATCTTATCCCTTGTTATAGCTGCATTCTCAAACTGTAGTTCTTCAGCGTATTTCTGCATATCTATCTTGAGCTCATTAATAACATCATTATGCATGCCTTTTAGGAATCTAATCATCAACTCTACAGTTTTCATATACTCATCTTGAGTAATCTTTCCAATACAAGGAGCAGTACATGTACCTAATTGGAGATTTATACAGGCTCTCTCGAACATTACCTTGTCCTTGGGTATAGTTCTTGAGCATCTGCGAATAGGGAAAATCCATTCCATCAAACGCATTGTTTGTCGCACAGCTTTTACATTAGTATGCGGTCCAAAATATCTGTTCCCATCTTTGACAAATTCTCGTGTTACAAACACTCTTGGATATGCTTCTTTGGTGGTGACTTTGATAAATGGGTATCTTTTATCATCTTTAAGCAGAATATTGTATTGTGGCCTATGTAGCTTAATTAGATTAGATTCAAGCTCAAAGGCTTCCGCCTCAGTGTTTGTAATTATATAATCTAAATCTGCAATACGTGCTACTAAACGAGCAGTTTTAGCTCTATCAGGCTTTCCCGTAAGATAAGATGAAACTCTATTCTTTAGATTAAGAGCTTTACCAACATAGATTATTTTACCCTTAGCATCTTTCCAGAGATAACAGCCGGGTTTAGTCGGCAGAAGTCTAAGTTTAGTTGCTAATTCCGGTGAAATCGTCGCCATATCGTCTTTATTAGATAGTCAGCATGCTTAACTTTGAAGAGTATTGCCAAGCCTACATAGATTGTGAAAGTAAGTGATGAAAAGAGAGCACTTTTCATTAATAACATCCAGAAACCTTCAGGTTGATATGCTTCTGAAACTCTGAGTAATATTTGGAGAAGGACCATACAGATTGCAACAATCTTCAAGAGATTGAATCCTAAGCCTTTGAAATTTATATGGGTATATCTTTTCCGAATCAGAACAAATAGAGTTATACTTGTGAGAATAGATGTGATTGATGTAGATAGTGCCAACCCTCCATGCGCAAGATATTGCATTAAAATGTAATTTAGAGTAATATTAACAGTTACCATTGATGCTGCGATTATTACTGGAGTTTTTGTATCTTTGTTGGCGTAAAATAGAGGGATAAGGGTTTGATTCACACTAAAGAAGAATAACCCTAGCGAGTAGAAAAGAAGTGCCCGGTAGGTGTTGGCAACAGCCATATCCCCAAACTCACCTCTTTGGAACAGGATTCTAACGAAATCATCTCCTAAGGCAATCAACATTATTGTAATTGGAATCATAATATTAGCAAGTGATAAAAGTGCAAAGTTAAC
>JAVCCX010000393.1 GCA_030765245.1 Candidatus Zophobacter franzmannii
GAAGAACTCTCTTTGCTGTTTAGACATCTTTGCTTCAATCTGCTTCTCTATATCTTGTTTTATTTTGCTTACTTCAATCTCTTTTCTAATCAGAATAAGAAGCTTATTAGCTCTCTCTATAACCTCAAAACATTCCAGAAGTTCCTGCATCTCATAGGATTCGCTCTGGAGGATATTAGAAACCATGTCAAAGAACATCAACGGCTTCTCGTATGATGTTTGTGTGAAGAGCATCTTTATCTGCTGTTGAACAATCGGATTAACATTCAGAAGCGTTTTGATACTTCCCATAATCTCCAGAAGATAAGCCTTTATCTCCGGTGTCACTTCCGGTTCTACTTCCTCAATGTATTCAACCTGCCAATGCAGGAAAACATCCTCTTTTATTTGCTTTACCTTCCTGAAACGTTTCAATCCTTTAGCGATAATCTGCACTGAGTTTTCATCAATCGGAATAACCTTGAAAATCTTCAAAACAGTCCCAACATCATAGAGGTCAGATTCATCCAGATCACCCTCAGCAGATTGCCTTAGGAAAACAGCACCAAGTAGTTTGTCATCGCTTTCAAAAGTGTCATTGATGAGTTCGGTATAGAAATCTCCTGAAAAAGTAAAAGGAATCAGCAAACCTGGAAACACAGGACGCTGGATTAGGGGGATAATAGTCAGTTCCGAAGGAAATATCTCTTTCGCTACTACCAGATCGGAATGAACTTCTTTGGTTTCTTTCAATTCTTCGTCTGTCATGATTGTTACTCCCATATAATTTATAATATTTATTAACAAAGTAAAGCAACATTGATTGTTTCCACATAAAATAACGAGCCACGCAGAATTAATTATATCCTATCTTCATTTGTAAAGATATTTCTTTGGTTCCTCCGTATAACAACTCTTCAGTCTTCGCAAAAAGCTACGCCCCGACAGGCCTGAGTTGTTGGGATTTTCAACACAAGTAAGGACACATGTGCTACGGCAGTCCGATAGAGACCTTTCCGACTCGCTCTTTTTTCTTTACAGTATTTCATAGCACTTTCTTATGTCGGGAGAAAGGAGATTTCAATGGAGCAGAAGGTTCGTAATTCAATAAAAGCTATAATCATACAGGATGATAAAATCCTCACAATAAAATGCACTGACCAATTGGGAGAGTTTTATCTGCTTCCCGGTGGGGGACAAGATAAGGGTGAGTTGATGCCTGATACTCTAAAACGCGAGTGTTTGGAAGAGATTGGGTGTGATGTAGATCCCGGTAGGTTGCTGTACATTCGCGAGTATCTCGCTGACAACCATGAGTTCGCTGAGTTCGATAAAGGCGTTCACCAGATAGAGTTTATGTTCGAGTGTTCACTCGTTGAGGGTTCTATTCCCAAAAACGGACCCGAAATGGATCCGTATCAGATTGGAATAGAGTGGCTTTCACTCGATGACCTGATGAATCATCGCCTTTATCCACAGACACTGAGAGCGATTATTATAGATAGAATGTATGAAGGTCCTATTTATCTGGGGGACATCAATTGAGAAATATCCTACTAATTGGCTCCGTCTGTTTATTTGCTGTCTCACTTCTATTTTCACAACCCCTTTTTGAACTGGAAGGTGATTTCATACACGGTGGTTTGATTAGAGGTCATACACTTGAAAACATCAGCTCAGTTTCCTTTGATGGGGAAGAGCTTACTGTCTCAGACTCAACTTTTCTCTTTGGTTTTAGACTTAATGATCCCTATCAACATACACTTATTGCTGTACTCGAAAGTGGTGAGAAGTTACAGGTAAACCTTACTATTGCTGATTATAATCAGGGTGAAATTGACTCCATTACTGTTGTTCCTGAGATGATAGATCCTCCCAAATCTCCAGAACTTATTAAGCGATTGGAAGAGGAATACTATATTAAGAGAGGAGCTCGCAAGGCTCTTGTAATCACAAAGTTTCCATACTTTTCAGTGATTCAACGCCCGGTTGTAGGTGGACGAATCACAACGAATTTCGGAGCTAAACGCGTCTATAATGGTTGGAAAGAGAGTGTCCACACCGGTGTCGATATTGCACGAGGTACAGGTATAAATGTACGAGCAATGGCAGATGGGATGGTTACTCTCATCGGTGACTTCTATTATTCCGGCTATTTCGTATTCGTCGATCATGGTCTTGGTCTAAGCTCGGAGTACTTCCATCTTAGTAAACAGAAAGTCACAGAAAGTGATCTTGTTACACGGAACCAGATCCTTGGCGAAGTTGGCTCAACAGGACGATCCACAGGACCTCATCTCCATTGGCAATCGAACTGGTTTGATAAGAAACTTAATCCTCTTTTCCTCATTGATGAGATATCAGAAGTAAGAGAATATAAGTGGGTAGAATAGACTTTCCTTCGTAAAACAACTCTCCTGAGTTGTTGGAGTTTCTCCAATGGATTTGGGCTTAATAGAGGAAGGGTGTAGTTAAAACAACACGTCCACGGAAGAACTAACTCTTTACCTTGCCAATGGTTGAGTAAGGCGAGACCTTGTCAATGGTGAAGGAAATTACCGCATCTATCCTTGCCCCATACTTCGCTGTGGTGCAAGTCTACATAAGAGGTAGAATAATCTACCCGAATCGACTAGAAGAAACTATGTCTAATACTTATGCCTAACTTTTAATCTTGGCATTGGAAACTCAATATTACTTTCAACTATTACTGCTCTGTTTACGCTCTATTCCAACTCTCGGGAATATTCAGGGAGAATTTCAGGACTAAATCGTGAATCATTCGGGGTTTGCCAGAGAGAGTCCCGTGTGATTCCCGAGAAATCCCCGCGTATTGAAATAGGGGAGTGAGAGAGGAATAGCACAAAAAATAGGTGATAATTGCAAAGCCTCATAAAATCGAATAGTAAAAGACTTGCCCTTTCTAAAGAATCCCGATTAGTTACTTATAAATAAAATCCGTAGGAGGAGTTATGCAATTAGGAGCATTTTCAGTAAGCTTGAATGTGAAGGATATTAAAGTCTCCCGTGAATTCTATCTGAAACTTGGTTTTGAAGAGATGGGTGGGAACATAGAGCAGAATTGGTTAATCATGAAGAATGGTAGTACTGTTATCGGGCTATTTCAAGGGATGTTTGATAAGAACCTAATGACCTTTAACCCCGGATGGGATCAAGCTGCTCAGCCGTTAGAGAGTTTTACCGATATCAGAGAGATCCAGAAAGCCTTAAAGATTGATGGTGTTGAGTTGATGCAAGAAGCAGATGAGAAGACTAAAGGACATGCAAGCGTAATGCTTGTTGACCCTGATGGGAACCCTATCTTGCTTGATCAGCATGTGTAGTGACGATCATATCATTACCGCAGATTATTAATTGACACCAGAATTCATGAGAGTTATGTAGTTATTCATCAGAACTAAGAATACAATATACAAGGAAATCAAACCTATGAGTGCTAAACCTTTTTTAAAGTGGGCAGGTGGGAAAACACAGCTATTACATGATATTGCTTTGCAAATTCCATTTAGAAATGATGATAGGTTTGTTTATGTTGAACCTTTTGTAGGCAGTGGAGCAGTCCTTATCTGGATTCTACAAAACTATCCGAATATAGAATATGCTGTAATCAATGATGTGAATAGCGATTTAATGGATTGCTACCAAGTTATTAAAACCAATGTACACGAGCTAATAGAGGAATTAAGATCATTAGAAAGAAGTTATCATGCTATATGTGATTCACCGGAACTAAAAAAAGAGTTCTATTATGAGCATAGAGAAAAGTATAATTTGAGAGAAGAGGATGTTATTAAGCATTCTGCAATTTTCATTTTTCTTAATAGAACATGCTTTAATGGGCTATACAGAGTAAACAGAAAGAATGAATTTAATGTGCCAATAGGTAGTTATAAAAAGCCCCAAATCTGTAATGAAGAAAACTTACTATCAGTTAGTAAACTTTTAGAAAAAGTAGAGATTTTTAATGGTGACTTTGAAGAAACAATCCCTAAGACACAACACAAAGTGCTATTTTACTGTGACCCTCGATACAAACCACTTGGTAATACTGCTAGTTTTAACTCTTATATGAAGGATGATTTTAATGATGAAGAGCAAAAGCGATTAAAGCGATTTTGCGATAAGCTTGATGACAATAAGTTTTATTGGATATTGAGTAATTCAGATGTTAAGGGAAAGGATATTAATGATGATTTTTTCGATAACCTCTACAAGGATTATAAAATAACACGAGTCTTTGCAAGAAGAATGATAAATTCCAACCCTGACAAGCGCGGACAATTAACTGAATTGATGATTTCAAATGTTGGAGGTTTGGGATATGTCTTTTAACTCATTTATTTCTGAACTTGCAGAAACAAATAATGTCCTTGAATCGTTTGTTGATTTTAAGAAAGTCTCTATGAATGTAGATAAAGTCAGTATTCATTTGAACCAATTAAATTATCTACTTGGGAAGAAGAATCTAAATGCTGCAATTGCAACATTGTTTAAGCATGATAAAGAATGCTTTTCAGTTAGAATCATTTTTTGAAACCCCTGAGAAGATTATAGAATTTATTGAGAATTCAGGATTATCCGAATTGTTTCAAAACAGTAATGTTAAAAACCTTGAAGATTATGTTTTTGGCGTAGAAGTTGGGCTTGATACAAATGCCAGAAAAAACCGAAGTGGTAAAAATTTTGAAATACTAATTGGGATGGTTTTTAATGATAGAGGGATTGAATACCAAGAACAAGTTGTTGTTGGTAATCCTATTGTTGTTGAAGCTTTAGGGGTTGATAGGAAACTATTTGATTTTGTCGTTAATGGAAAGGACTGCACATATCTAATCGAAGTTAATTTCTACAATGGTGGAGGGTCAAAGTTAAATGAAGTCGCTCGTTCATATACAGACTTAGCAAGTAAAATAAACAAAATTGATGGTTATGAATTTGTTTGGATTACTGATGGAGAAGGTTGGAAAAGTGCAAAGAATAAACTTGAAGAAGCTTATAATTCTATTCCGAAAGTATATAACATATCCTCCATTGATGAATTCATAAGAATTTTACGAGTTTAGATATGTTAAAGGCTCATTTTAAATCAAAAGATCAAGATTTTGTTTTGTTGCAAGGTGATGTTTTCTCAATCCTAAGTCAGTTTGATTTCAAATTTGATATGATTTTTGCAGACCCTCCTTATTTCCTGTCTAATGGTGGTAAAACTATTAATAGTGGCAAGATAGTTAGTGTTAATAAAGGGAAATGGGATAAGCTCCAAGGATACAAAGACATCAATGCCTTTAACAAGGAATGGTTGTCACAAGTCCGAGATAAAATGAAAGATGATGCGACAATTTGGATCAGCGGTACTCTGCATAATATCTTCAGTATAGGACAAATCTTAAATGAGTTGGATTATCATATTCTTAATATAATCACATGGGAAAAGACTAACCCTCCGCCTAACTTCTCCTGCCGATTTTTTACGCATTCAACAGAATTCATTATCTGGGCTAGAAAAAAAGCTAAAACTCCACATCACTATAATTATCAACTTATGAAAGAATTGAATCAAGGCAAGCAGATGAAAGATGTTTGGCGTATGTCAGCAATAAACAGATGGGAAAAATCTTGCGGGAAACATCCGACTCAGAAGCCATTATCAGTTTTGACAAGGCTAATTTTAGCTTCAACAAAGAAAGATGCATGGATATTGGACCCTTTTTCGGGGAGCAGTACAACCGGAATAGCTGCAAATCTTTGTAATAGGCGGTTTGTGGGCATTGAAAAGGAAGAGGAATACCTGAAGTTAAGTATCAATCGCAGGAAGGAGTTAGATAATCCTTTGATTAGAGAGAAGTATAAGTCTAAGATTCATGACTTTAATAGTAATGAACAATTAGATTTATTCTTAGTAAAAGAAGAATGTGCTGACTATAACGATTTAAGTCCTAATATTGATTAAAGTTCCAATCCTGCTTGACCTGCATGTGTAGGTGAAAGACTTCTAACCACGGAAGGCACTGAAAGCACGGAAGAAGAAATAAGAGTAGATTTTATGTAAGAAGAATGCCACAACTCTGGGGATTGGTATTGAGGCTATTGATTATTAGCTAAGAGATTCCAGCGAATTGAGACATTATAAAATTAAAAACCAGAATATTATCCCATAAAAAAGAGCCCCCGAAATTCGAGGGCTAAATAATATTAACCGAAGTTTACCATCTGAAAAATAA
>JAVCCX010000235.1 GCA_030765245.1 Candidatus Zophobacter franzmannii
AGAAGCTATGATGTAGTTTTACCTATCGTTTCAACACCTTATTTCACTCCAGGTGCTGGAATCTATAGTGAAACTCAGTCTGTTGAGGTTTTTTGTTCAACAGTCGGAGCTTCTATCTATTATACTTTAGACGGTACAGATCCAGATGAAACATCATCATTATATTCTGTAGCTTTATCTATCACTGAAACAACCACTGTTAAGGCAATAGCTTATATGGTAGGTTATGGGCCAAGCACAATTGCAGAAGCATTATATGACTTTGCTGTTGCCGGACCTGCTAATATTTATATCAGTGAATACATTGAAGGTTCTTCAAATAATAAAGCTATTGAATTATATAATGCCGGTGATACAGATGTAAACCTTGGTTTTGTTGAATTCTGGCGTATTTCTAATGATGGTTTCTGGGACCCTGAAGGAATGGGTAACTCCACAACTCTCAGTGGAACTCTCGCTCCCGGTGATGTCTATGTTGTTTGTAATTCATCTGCCATTCCTGAAATTCAGGCACTTTCAGACCTAGTTGGAACTTCTGTTTGCTATTTCAATGGTGATGACCCAATGGGGCTTGTATATAATGGAATTCTTGTCGACACTATTGGCGAAGAAGGTCCAGACATTGGAACAGGTTGGGAAGTTGCAGGAACTGCAGCGGCTACTGCTAACCACACTATCATCCGTAAACTTACAGGTGCAGCAACAACTGATTGGGCACTTTCAGCAGGAACTGATGTCTCAGATTCAGAATGGATTGTCTTTGAACAAGATGACTACTCAAATCTCGGTAGTCCTACCCCTGACACAAATCCTGTTCCTTCAATTACAAATGTTGTTTATCTTCCTATGGCTCCATTGCCTACAGAAGCTGTAGTTGTAACAGCTGACATCACTGATGATGACAGTATTGACACTGCTGTTCTTAATTGGGGCTTAGCATCTGATGCACTCAGCAATCCGATTGCCATGACTATAACAAGAGAAAACTACACAGCAACTATTCCTGCTCAAGCAGATGGTGCTACAGTTTATTTCAATATAGTAGCTACTGATCTTGTTGCTTCTATTGCAACAAGCGCAACTATGGATTATGCCGTTTCATATCCTACAGTGGATGATCCTACTTTCAATCCTGCTACCGGTACCTATACTGAAACTCAGACAGTTGAGATTCTTTGTGCAACAGTTGGAGCAACTATCTACTATACATTAGATGGAACTGATCCTGATGAAACATCAGCATTGTATTCAGTTGCTCTTACAGTAAGTGAAACTACAACTGTAAAAGCTAAAGCTTATCTTGTAGATTACACTGATAGTGCAATTGTTGAAGCAATTTATACAATTTCAACACTTCCTACTCCAAATATCTACATCAGTGAATATCTTGAAGGTTCTTCCAATAATAAAGCCTTTGAAATCTATAATGCTGACATCGTACCGGTTGACCTTTCCATGGTACAGGTTTGGCGTATATCTAATGGTGGCGACTGGGCAGAAGGTGCAGGAAATGCAACTACTTTAGTTGGTACACTTAATCCCGGTGAAGTTTGGGTTAATTGCAATTCAGGTTCTATTCCTGAAATTATAGCTTTAGCTGACTCAGTTGGGTCTTCTATTACATGGTTCAATGGTGATGATGCAATGGGACTTGCCTATAATGGCGTTCTTATTGATGTTGTCGGTGATGAAGGTGTAGATCCAGGATCTGGTTGGGATGTTGCTGGTGTAACTAATGCAACGGCAAATCATACACTTCTCCGCAAATCTTCTGTAACATCAGGAACAACTGACTGGGCTTTATCAGCAGGTACAGATGCATCTGATTCACAGTGGATAGTCTTAGATGTAGATAACTATTCTAATCTTAGCGTTACTACTGCAAACTTTAACGAATTCCCTGGAATATCCAATATCACAGTTAACCCTGCAGCCCCTGAAGTTGGGATGAATGTTACTATCTCTGCAGATGTAACTGATGATAGTGCGGTATCTTCAGTTGAATTACAATATGGTATTGAAACAGGTGTTTATGGCACCACTGTTGCTATGAATACTCGTGCAACATACAGTACAATACTTACTACCCTCACTGCCGGTACATATTACTTTATAGTAGTAGCTACTGACGATGCTTCTGCTGTAACAACTTCTGATGAACAGTCCTTTACTGTTACTGAACCAGTAGCAACCGAAGGTATCATAGTTATTGAAACAGCTCTTGATTTCACAGCTACTGTTGGTGAAACATCTGATGTTCAGGAATACACTCTTCAGGGTGTTGACTTAACAGATGTTATAAACCTTGTAGTAACAGGACCATTTGAGATTTCTGACAACTCACTTAGCTGGGATACAGAGCTCTTTGACCTCGATCCTGACTTTGATGGTACAATCTGGGTTCGTTATTCACCAATAGCTGCGGGTAGCGATAATGGTGTGATTACACACAGTTCAGACGGTTTTGATGATGTTCTCATCACTCTTACCGGTACAGGAGAACTACCATTAGTTGCAATTGAATCAGAGAACTTTGATACTGGTACATTAGGTAACTGGACTCCTGTAACTGTTATTGGGGCGCAAGTCTGGATTGCAGATTCAGGTAATGCCTATATGAATGGATACTCTGGTGGAGCACAGGATAATGAAGACTGGTTAATCTCTCCTGCAATGAACTTTGACGCTTATGAGAATGAAGTATTCTCATTTGATAATGCAAAGAACTACTCAGGTCCTGAATTAGAAGTTTATGTTTCTAATGCTTATACCGGAGACCCTTCTACAACAGCGTGGAATTTACTCACACCTGCACTTTCAACAGGAAGTAATGCGTGGGTTGATTCTGGGATGTTAGATATCTCAAGCTATGCAGGTACTGTTACTGTAGCATTTAAATATGTTTCTTCCACTTCAGGTGCGGCATCTTGGAGAGTTGATGATGCTCTTATTCAAGGTACTATTATTCAAGGTGTAAATACTGCACCATCAATTGACACAATAGTCAATTCACCACTTATCCCTTCTGCAACAGACACAGTTATTATTACTGCTAATGTTACTGATGTGGATGGTATTGCTTCAGCATTTATCAACTGGGGGCTCGCTTCTGATGCCCTTACAAATGATGTTGCAATGACTCTTGACAGAAGCACCTATGTTGGTGTTATTCCTGCTCAAGCTGGTGGAGCAACTGTTTATTATACAATTACTGCAACAGACACTAATGCATCTCCGTTGACCGCTGTAAGTGGAGTGCAGAACTATTCAGTTGTTATGAATGTTGCTGATATTGCTACTCTCCGTGCTGGTGCAACAGATGGAACAATCTACTGTGTTACCGGTGAAGCTGTTATTACATTCTTACAGTCTTATCGTGGCCAGAAATATATCCAGGATGCTACCGGTGGTATCTTAGTAGATGACAATAATGGTGCTATTACATCTCCATACAGTCTCTATGATGGTATGATAGGAATCTGTGGAACACTTAATTCTTACGGTGGGATGCTTCAATTCATTCCTAGTGCAGATCCAGGTGTTGCAACTTCAAACGGCAATACCGTGACTCCAACTGTTATTACTTTAGCAGATATGACTAACAGCTTTGAAACTTACGAAGCCCAAGTTGTTACTGTAAATAATGTAAACTTCAGTGATGTTGGAAACTTTGTTAACGGTTCTGTCTATGCCCTTAGTGATGGTGTTGACTCATACAACTTCCGTTCAACATTCTATGATGTTGATTATATCGGAACTGCCATACCAAGTCAGCCTGTTAACATTACCGGTATCTTAAATTCACGCACTGACGGTGGATTCTTTACTGCAAGATTCTTAACCGATCTTGATGTTAGCACAACGGTTGTTCCTGCTGTTCCTACTAATGTTGCAATTGTAAATGAAGTTAACGGTATAATTATATCCTGGGATGTAGCAGCTGATGCTGTTAGCTATATGATTTACTCTGCAAGTAACCCATTCGCACTTGATGTTGAATGGACACTTGAAACTATTACAGGTAATCTTAGTTGGTTAGATATTGATAACACAAATAAGAAATTCTATCGTGTTGTTTCTTCAACAGACGCTTTGCCTGTTCGTAGATAACAAACACTAAACATTAATACAAAAGAGCCGACTTTCAAGTCGGCTCTTTCTTTTATAGTGATAGTATTCAAGTTTGTGGCTTTTCTTAACAATTTCCCTCTATTCCATACCAACGATCCCCAATCTTCTTAGTCAGGATCCTCAGAAAAAGTGCCTAAAACCTTCTAACAGTTCGTTTAATCTTCTCAAACTTTCCTCTTCTACGCTCTTAGTGCTCCCGTGAGTAATACCCAATAAAAGATTAGGCGAGACTTATACACAAATTGTGTATAACTTAGTGGTTTCAATAAGGGTCTATTAAGTGTCTATTAAGAGTCGACTAAGAGTCAACTAAGTATTACTGAAGGGAGATTAAGGGATAATTAAAGAATAAAGAGTGGGTTTAGCTCATGGTAGGTAATCCCTTAAGTGGGATTTAGCTCCAAAATGGAGCTACTTTACTCCTCAATGAGCGAAGCGAACGTGGGGGAGACAGAGCTGAAACTGAATGCAATTCTGTCGCTATTGATGGTGACTGGAATATGGAAATTGTTACAGATAGTTTAACCCGGACTGATATCGATAATGCAGATAAGAGATTCTATCGTGTTATCTCCTCTACAGACGCTATGCCTGTTAGAGCTCGTAGATAATCATAGATATTTGACTTAAATTAAAGGCCGACTTTCGAGTCAGCTTTTTTACTTATACACATAAATTGGTGACTTATGCACAAAATTAAGTGGCACTTAATTTCTGTATTTCTGTCTTATATCTTTTGTAGATACGAGTTTTAGCTTTAAGTTGTACTATATTAAAAACAGATACTTTAGGGCGTATTTGATGTTGTTTTGCTGATAGATAAGGCATGTCGCTTTACTCATGATGTATCTATCGACATATACCTGTATGATACAACTTATCCACAAATTGTGGATAACGAGAATATGGCTAAAAAACAGCTTGGGTATAGGTCGTAATTAGGGAGTAGATGGTATTGACAATTGGACTAGTTCACTTCTGAAGTAATGCTTAGGATACTCCTAAACAAAACCTCTAAATAGAAAAAGGCACCCTAACTGGGGTGCCAATATATGTTGAGTAGTTACTTATTTAGCTACGATACTTACAATCCTGTTCTTAACTACTATTACCTTCTTCACCTCTAAGTCCTTGAGATGATTCTGAACCTTCTCAATAGCGAGAGCTTCACTCTTAATAGTTTCCTCATCTGTACCAACAGCAATCTCGAGTTTACCTCTAATTTTGCCATTAATCTGAACGATAATAGTCATATTATCATGAACGAGGTACTTAGGATTAAATTCAGGAATACCTGCTTCATGAACCATCGTGTCATTACCAACCATTTTGTTGAGCTCTTCAGAAATATGAGGAGCAAATGGATAAAGCAATCTAATAATGGAGATGCATGATTCAGCATAAACTGCTTTTTCATCATCACTAAGATTCCCAGGTTCCTTTATAGCTGTGACACTGTTCAGATGCTCCATAATAGAGGCAATTGCAGTGTTAAACTGCATTCTGTTCTCAATATCACCAATCCAGCGCTTTATCATATTATGAGTCGAGAATCTCAGCTCGGAGATCTGCTTTGAAAGCTTAACATCAGGTGTATATTCCCTATTAAAGGTCTTGATTACATCAAGATTGTTCTCTATCAATCTCCAAACACGGTTAAGGAAACGGAATGAACCCCCAACGGCTTCATCATTCCAATCTACATCCTTTTCAGGTGGTGAGGCAAAGAGCATAAATACTCGAATAGTATCTGAGCCATAACGATCTATATACTCTTGAGGATCAACCCCGTTGCCCTTTGACTTAGACATCTTAGAACCTTTATTGATAACCATTCCCTGCGTAAGCAAGCGAGCATACGGTTCATCACAATCAACAAGACCAATATCTCTCAGGAATTTATGGAAGAATCTGGAGTAGATAAGATGCATACAGGCATGTTCAATACCACCAATATACTGATCAACAGGAAGCCACTGGTCAGCATTCTTCTTACTGAACGGAAGTGACTCATTTTTAGGGTCAGCGTATCTTGCATAGTACCACGAACTATCCACAAATGTGTCCATAGTGTCAGTTTCTCGCGTTGCAGGACCTCCACAGATAGGACAAGTACAGTTGACCCACTCTTCAACAGAGAGAAGCGGATTATTAGTTGTTTTACCAACCTGAACATTGTTCGGTAGTTCAACAGGAAGTTGCTCATCCGGGATGAGCACTGTGCCACATTTGTCACAATAAACAACAGGTATTGGATTACCCCAATAACGCTGGCGGGAAACACCCCAGTCACGCAGACGATAGGTTACGGTTTCCTTGCCCATATTGTTTTCATTAATCCATTTAGCAATATCGCTCTTCGATGTTGCACTTTCCTTATCATCAAACTGCTTTGAGTTAACAAGGATTCCCGGTTCTGTATATGCTTCAGTCATCTCATCAAGTATGAGAGTTTTATCTTCATTCTGAATCACGATCTTCATTGGGATATCGTACTCTTTAGCAAATTCAAAGTCTCTTTGATCATGAGCCGGTACAGCCATAACAGCACCGGTACCATAGTCCATAAGGACATAGTTAGTTACCCAAATCTGCACGCGGTCTCCATTCACAGGGTTGATACAGAATTTACCTGTGAAAACACCCTCTTTAGTATTATCATCAGCTGAACGTGAGATCTTATCTTCGTTAATCACCTTCTCACAGAATTGTGTGAGTTTAGGGTCAACGCTATCCTCTTTTATCCAGGTTCTAACGAGCGGATGTTCAGGTGGAACAGCCATAAAAGTAACACCGAAGATGGTGTCAGGTCTGGTAGTGAATACGGTGATAGTTTCATCACCCTTTTCCATTTTAAAGTTAATTTCAGTACCTGTCGAGCGACCAATCCAGTTCTTCTGCATTGTCATTACGCGTTCCGGCCAATCAATGACCTTAGAGAAATCAAGCAGTTCTTCAGCATATTCAGTTATTTTGAAATACCACTGCTCCATCTCCTTCTGACGAACAACACTGCTACAACGCCAGCAGGAACCATCTTCAACCTGCTCATTTGCAAGTACAGTTTGGCAATCATCGCACCAGTTTACGAAGGATGACTTCTTATATACAAGTCCCTTCTCATAGAGTCTCTTAAAAATCCACTGCCCCCATCTGTAGTAATCAGGAGTACAGGTCGCGAGTTTACGTTCCCAATCGAAGCCAAAACCCATTGCATTGAACTGGTCTTGCATGGTATTCATATTCGCTTCAGTAGTTAAGCGTGGATGTGAGTTATGCTGAATGGCAAAGTTCTCAGCAGGCATACCAAAAGCATCATAGCCCATTGGCTGCATTACATTAAAGCCCTGCATTAGTTTATATCTTGAGATGGCATCTCCAATAGAATAATTGGAAACGTGCCCCATGTGTAAAGCTCCGGACGGATAAGGGAACATTGATAGTACATAATAATTTGGTTTGGGAGAATCGTCGTCTGCGTTAAAAACTCGTTTGTCTTGCCACTTCTTTTGCCATTTCTTCTCAATGACTTCAAATGGATATTCCATTATTCCTCCATGTGCTCTATAATCTTCTATGAACTCCGTCTGTTTCACAGAATAAGCTTAATCTAGTTATTTATAAGGAATTACAAACATTTGCTACTTATTTTTCAAGTCAATTCCTTTTTCAGAAGTAATATTTGTAGATTTGGTATAAACTGACTATCATATCTATGTAATCTCATAGTTGAGAAGTATTACAAAGGATGGTGATTCAGGAGCAATCGAGCAATTGAATTGATACATCTGTGTGTCAGTTATGGGTCCTTATGAGAAAAGAATTAGAAATTTGCTCGGATGACAGATGCTTTTTTGAAACAAGGCTAACCTCCTGAGTATTTAAATACGGATGTTTCGAAAAGACTGTCATTGAATAGCTGTCCGGATGAGTTAAAGAGCCTGTTGGCAGATAGATTGATGATGTTCTGACAAACAGGATCTTATCTAATTAAAACCCCACTGTGAAGTGGGGTTTTTCATTTGGTGTAAAAAAGGGTAGTAAAACCTCAGTATCCCTTATTATCAGGATGAGGATTAAATGTGATTACAAATAATTTTCAAAGTTGGTAACATTTGATTATTGTTGACACATAGACTACAAAATTCTGCTTAGCCACAAATAACATTACAGGTCGAGAAATGAAGAAGTTTAAGTTTTTGCAACGAAGACGATACGAAGCATTTATCTTTCTTTTGATAATGAGTTCAAGATATGGAGCTTTCGTGCATTATGCCTTTGTTCTTGTATCGTTGATATCAGATTAAGTACTGTTTAAATCGGGGATGTTAAAACGATAGTGCTAAATATTTATCGACAACTTTAATAAAGTACTATAATTGCCCCAATAAGAATGAGTAGTATGGGAGGATTAATGAAAGAGAAG
>JAVCCX010000262.1 GCA_030765245.1 Candidatus Zophobacter franzmannii
ATAGCTTACTATCTCCATTCCAAAGGAATACATCATCAATGTATGCCATCTTATCAGGGTTGCTGTTAATAAGACCGCTGTCAGACTGCACATTCAGAAGTAGAAGAATTGGCAAATCAGGATAACTCTCTTTTATTGCCATGCTCAAATTATGGGGAATGGTCTCACCAATCCGCATCATCGTGATGACCATGTCAAACTTATCATCCCTGAGCTTATTCAGAGCTCCCTCACTAGTAGGGACATGGATAATCCTTGGCACTGATGAGAGATTAAACTCACGGTATTCTCCGAAAATCTGTTCAGAGAAATTGCCATCCTGTTCAAATATATAAGCATCATAATATGATGATACAAGTAGTATTTTACTGACTCTCTTCTTCATCAAACGATGAAAGTCATTACTGCCAAAGCGGGATTCGTGTAATAGTTTCCCAAAATCTTCTGGTCTCATTTGATTAACACTCCTTTAAGAAAGCTTAGACTGCATACAAGGTTAGTTCTTTGATATATGTCAACTAATAATTGGCAATTGGACAGCTCTTGAGCTGAGAGCAAGAGTAGACCCTCGCACTACGGACCTCGCAAACTTGCACCGCAAGGAGCTATTTGTGACGGTGGGGCGAGGGCTGCAAGAGTAATAAATTGTATGGATACCATTCCCGCCCCACACTCACTCCGTTCACTGCCGCCTGCCGGGGCGTAGCTTTTAGCGAAGACCGGTGCAGGTCTGGTACTTTGTTACTGAACAGGTCTGAATACAAAGGAAATTATGCGGAAATAGAGCAGATGGCATGGACTTGATAAAAAATGGGTAGAGGATGCCAGGATTTTTTCATTACTCTTGACAAGGTTTTTAGGTATTTAATGTTGGTAACGCCGAGTCCAGTGCAATTGCATGCCTCGAACCATGTCAGGCCCGGAAGGGAGCAGCATTAAGGGGATTTTGTGATGTGACACTGTAAACTCGGCACTTTTCCATCTACAAGCGATTACACACTTCAACAAGATGTAGGGATAGCTCGTGTATTTACCCCCAAAAACAGACATGAATGTATCTAAGTTTTCTCCTTATTATAGCATGGTAATCTCTTGATAGTTGAGCCAAGTGTCAGTCAGGAGCTGCCATATATTGAGATAGAGAAATGTGGATAAACGCTAAAAAACAGAGTACATATTATATATAGAAAAAACTTATGCTGAGTATGATATTGATACTATTAAGTATTTTATGTTTTGGACAGCACAATGATTTTTATTTCAAAGTAAATGTAACACCTAACACAGTATTAACTACTTTACCTATTGGAGAATCATATGAAAACGAAACAATTGATTTTGATTCTGCGATAAACAATAATGGTGAATCCATTTTGAGTTACGATGGGATCTTTGACCTGCAAAGTATTATCAACGTAATCACTCCAGGACTTGTTTCACCAGAAGATATGTGCATTTTACATTTTTATCCTTCCTATGATACAGTTGGTAATCCTATACCTACTGTCTTGCCTTACAGCTTGGATTTAGGAATTAAAAAGTGCTTTACTCTTGTAAATCCTACCGGAGATCCAACACTATTTACAATTGACACTGGGCTTTCTGCAGGTGGTGCTTCAGCAATTATCAAACCGAATAGTGGTTCTGACCTTGCTGGCGATACGAAAGGTTGTACATGGGTCATTGGCTTTAATTTCGAAAGAACAAATAGTCATCCAACAAATCAGAACCCTTGGACAACAAATTCCGACGAACCCGCTGTCTATGCTGAAGAAGAGAATTATACTCTTATTTGGGATGAATTATCAAAATCTAACTTAATCAATAAAGGAAATTATTTTCTATCACGAGAGGTTGATAATGAAACTGTCTTGCTCCCATGGTATCAAGACAATGTTTTTAACGAAGAGTGCATATTATGCGACTCTGGATGTGAAAGCTGTTATAATGATTTCAGATTGGAAGATCAGGACTACATCTCAACATTGAGAGATATTGACCTTTCTCGTAAGGATATTGGTGCAAAGCCCTATCTTCCTCAGGAAAATGATGAGTATGTTATAGAAAATAGCGTAATAGAACTTGGCAAAATAGGTTATAACTGGGTGTGTTTACCTGGTATTGATGAGTTGAGAACTGGAACATACTATGATGTAGATACAGATGAAGATTATAGTTACAATGAAGCCCATAATGTTTTCGGAAATCAAGCATACCACTATAATGCAAACGATGACTTCATTCATAGTCTACCCTTTGGGGAAGATGCTGATATAATTGATGAAATCTCTTGGAGTTATAATGGAGATGGAACGATTGAGTTGGATGGAACAACTTGGACAAACCTTACAGAACCAATCAACTCCCATAAAGGCTATAAACTAAAGTTGCATGATGAATCTCCCGATGCTGTCTATCTAGAATTCGATGGATTTAAAAATGGTTCAGATAACAATAACAGTAGTTATACAGACATGAAGATATATCGTCCAGGAACAAATGATAACACCAAATCTACTTTGGTTGGGTATTATCAAAGAAATAGCCAGACCATATTTGACGCAATCCCTAGTACTGTATTGAATCAAATGGCAGCAATAAAGACCAGGCACTGGTCTGCTATCAATTTTTCTTATTTGAATACGCAACAAAATCAAGCTAAAACTGGCTGGTTAATTTCATGGATGGGTACAGAATCTCCAACATTGAATTACGGTGAAGCAGTTGATTTTGTATGTTGGGCTAAATATGCACCAAATACAACGAATACTGACCCAATCCCGATTTCTTGGGATCCTCAGGGAACTGCAGTAACTGAGACAGTCGTTGAGTTACCAACTTGCTTTGAATATGAAGAAGAAAAAGACTATTACCCGGTTGTATGTTCATTCGATATGGATGAATTAGACGATGGTGATAAGCCCATTGAGATAGCAGTATTTGTTGGAGATACATGTAAGGGGGCTACAGTGATAAAAATCAGATGATATTATTATTAATGCTTACATCCTTGACGATCCAGATTCTCTTGCAACTGATTTAACATTCCAGTTTGCTTATTCATACAAAAGTGAAAGGAAAAAGATCGATAACTACGCTGTAATGGATAGAATTGAAAAGAGATTTGTGACTAAGAAGTTATCAATAAATGATTGTAATGATGGATTTGCTTACATATCTTTTAAAAGTGAAGATATAGAAAATGGGATTGTACCTGTCCAAACAGAACTTGGCAATAATTATCCTAATCCATTTAATCCCACAACCACAATTAGTTATAATATCGCCAATGAATCTGATGTTAAGCTTGAGGTTTATAATATCCGTGGACAAAAGGTTACAACTGTGGTTAATGAAAGAATGCAACCCGGCTATCATTCTGTTATTTGGGATGGTAAAGACAAACATAATAAGCAAGTATCATCAGGTGTCTATTTCTATCGACTCAAGGCTGACCATAAAACCTTGACAAAGAAGATGATGTTGCTGAAATAAGAGTATCTTAGGTAGGGGCAGGTCTTGTACCTGCCCCCTTTTTGGAACTTACTCTTCGCCCCTCTGGGGAGAAGATGGAGCATCTAAATAGATGCGGAAGATGAGGGGAATACTGGTAATGAATTAAAACCCCTCACCAGTCTTCGCCAAAGGCTACGCCCCGGCAGGCCTTAATCCTCTTCCCAAGGGGGCGAGGAGAAAATAAAGCAGGAACTATGAATAGAATATTATTACTTCTTATGATTATCACAGCTTTTTGCATGCTTAATGCAACAACACTTGAAGTCTCCCTAGATGGATCACATCAATATACATCTATCCAATCTGCTATTGAGGTATCTAGTAATGGAGACATTGTACTTGTACACCCCGGTAGATACTTTGAGAACATTGATTTCATAGGGAAAAGCATCACTGTTTGTAGTGAATTTGTTAATATTCAAGATTGGAGTATTGTCGAATCTACTATTATTGATGGGAACCAACAATCCAGTTGCGTAGTGGCTAAAGACTATGAAGACAACGCCTATATTAATGGGTTTACCATCACCAATGGTATTGGGTATGGTTCTTCAAGGTATGGTGGAGGTATTTACCTTAAGAATGAAAGTATATTATCAGTACAAAACTGCTTAATTGAGGATAATTCGGCAAATAAATCAGGTGGAATCAGATGTATAGGATGGAGCACTCTAAACTTATCAGGAAATGTGATTAGGAACAATAGAGCTGTTTATCAAGGTGGCGGTATTGGAATCCGAAATGGTTATGTTGTTTTTGACCCGAATAACCTAAACAGTATTTATAATAATTATGGTGATGTACAGGACATTTATATCTATATCGCATATACTACTGACATTATATTAGACACATTCAGTGTTGCTATTGCTGAGCCTGATGGATTTTTTGCTTCCTATTTCAGGAATACTAATATTGTTATTCCTCAAATAGCTGTTCAAAATAGCTATTTCAATCAGATTGATTCAGACCTTTATGTTTCACCTGACGGCGAAGACAATAATGATGGATTAACTCCTGAAACAGCTTTCCAAACTATTGCCTATGCTAATCGAATTGTACAGCCGGATAGCTTGAATCCCAATACTGTCTTTCTTTTACCTGGGACTTATAGTAAGGAACTGAATAACCAGTTCTTCCCGATCGCTTTACAATCCTATTCAAAGATGTTAGGTGCTGGGGTATCTCCTGAAGAAGTTGTTATTGGAGATGAAAGGGGAATGAATAAGATAGTTGTCAATTACGTAAGTAATTCAGAAGTAGGGAACTTTACATTGACTCAAGCAGATGAGGAAGAGGAAACAGCTATATTTGTAGATAGAAGTTACAATTCTTATCTCCATGATATTGATTGTGTTAACAATAATGTTGAATATCCAGGTGCCCTTGTGATGTTTTCAAATAATTGTACTTTTGAAAATATCACCATTAGAGATGTAAATCATAGCAATCATAAAATATCCTGCATCAAGTTGTATGAATGTGATGAAATAACTCTAAATGGAATCGTTGTAGATAACGTAGTCAATGTTATGCAGGAGGGAAGTTCACTCTTTGTTAAACTTGAGAAGAGCAATGTTTCAGTGAACAATATGATAATAACAAACTCCGTAATAAATGAACCAGGATTGATATTCCAATACAGTAACTCACTTGCAAGCGAAACTGGTGGAAACTTAGAGTTGAATAATTTCTTAGCTTACAATAACACTTCCCTCTCTGGTTCTGCCCCAATGATAAACATTACTTCTTACCATGATGAGAGCTATTTAAACAACATGACTATTGCATATAATGAAGGCCCTACAGCTATTACAAGATTTAGTGGAGATTATACGATTCGAAACAGTATTATTTATAATCCGGATGGAGGGTATGAAATGAGTGTATGGATACCTTCGGATGGTGATCCGACACCTCTATGGTCAAATATAGATATTGACTATAGTCTTGTAAGAAATGGGTTAAACGGAGTCGCAGGAGCAACGAATCCGGGGAATAATGTTATATGGGGAAGTAGTAACATTGATGCTAATCCTCTCTTCCGGGGTGATGTTGAAGGTGATATACCTGTTGGTGACCCTCGATGGTTACAACTAACCCCTAATTCTCCTTGCGTTGACACAGGACTCCCGATACACTTGGGATGAACCTACCAAACTTAGACATTACTGGTAATCCAAGAGTATGGGATAATATCATTGATATGGGTGCACATGAATACAACTCGACAGTAGATAATAATGAGCATACACAATCTGTAATAGTTGAGCAGATAGTGGTCTCTCACTTCCCGAATCCGATAACACCAAATGGCACGAACGGGAATGTAGCCTTTATAGAATTTGCACTTCCTAAGAAGCCAGTGGAAAAGCCGATCCTTGAGATATACAATATCAAAGGTCAGAAGATACGGAGTATCAAGATAACTCAGAGCTTCTCTCAACTTGTAAGAAGTGCCGGATTATCATCAGAAGATAAGCAGTCAGGAGAATATTATTCTCAAGTATGGGATTGTAAAGATAATAATCGCAAGCTTGTTTCATCAGGGATTTACTTCTATAAGGTGAGTAGTAGTGGGCATAATGCCATAGGTAAGATGATGATAATCAAATGACCTTGCGAATGTCTTGATACCTCCGCAACATGTCACGGGGTAATATATAAATGAAGATGAATGGTTATTTATTGCAAAATGATAGACATAAAAACTCATTTCTAATCATCTCTAGGACTAATATGTTAATTCTTTACTTACTAATTCTAAATCCATGACTCTCTGGAATAATTATTTCATATTGACAAGGCATAGATTATCCTATCAGTAGTAATTAATGAAGATTTAGGGACGAGGAAATATGAAAAAGATTATTATATTGTTTATCTTACTGTTGGCATTGAGTCTTTCACTGTCTGCAGAATATGTTACAGCAACGATTACGAGTAGTGATGTCAGAAATGATATTAGCTTCCTAAATAAGAACCACATAGATGTTGATAAGGTTAAGGGGAATCAGATCTACCTTTACCTCTTCGACGATGATATTGCTCTGCTTGAAGCAAATGGCTATCTGATAACTATTACCCCGAATTTAGCAAAAGAGTATGCAGACCAGCTCTGGGAAGAGACTAAGAATACACGGGATCCAATGCGGGATTACTACTCATTAGCTGAATATGAAACCTTTATGCAGAACACTGCCAACTCCTATCCCAACATTTGTGAGTTAGTGGATATTGGTGATACTGTGGATGGAAACGATATACTTTTCATGAAAATCTCCGATAATGTAATGACTGACGAGAATGAACCTGAAGTTAGATATATCTCAAGTATTCATGGAGATGAAGTGGTTGGATTTGACTGTCTAATACGACTCATCGACCTGCTGACAAGCGATTATGGAACTGACACTAGAATTACAGATATCGTCAATAGTACTGAACTTTGGATTAATCCGATGTTTAACCCTGATGGTTATCTTAATCACGAGCGATATAACTCAAATGGTGTTGATCTAAACAGAAACTTCCCTACTCCAGCCGGTGTTCAGCATCCTGATGGAAATACTTGGCAACCTGAGACACAGACAATTATGAACTGGTCTGAGGGACATTATTTCACTTCAAGCCTTATGTTCCATGGTGGAGCAACTGTGATGAACTATCCTTGGGATTACACTCCGGTCCTTGCTCCGGACGATCTCCTCTTACAAGAGATGGCTCTCAGTTATGCTGAACCTTACACTGCGATGTATAATAGCAGTGAATTCACTGATGGCATAACTAATGGAAATGCCTGGTATGAAATACAAGGTTCTATCCAGGATTGGAGTTATGGTCTTACCAACTGCTTTGATATTACTGCTGAACTTTACGACACAAAATGGCCTAATTCAAGCCTATTGGAGTCCCTTTGGAACCAAAATGAGGAATCACTTCTGGCATACATTGAGTTTGCTCAGAATGGCGTACGTGGTGTTGTGAGGGATGAAGAAAGATTTCCATTAGAAGCTGTTATCACTGTTAGTGGTAACAGTAAGACTATCACGACACATCCTACAACCGGGGACTACCACAGACTTTTGTTACCCGGGACATACACAATGACTGCAACACTAGATGGCTATCGTTCTCAAACTATCACCGATATTGTTGTACCTGCTAACGGTAATATTACTGTAAACTTTGAACTCCAGGAAGCTCAGATGATTAGCTTTGATGGGATATTGCGTTATGCAGATGGTTCTTTGTTTGCTGGTGGTCAAATTAACTTCGATGCTCAGAATATCTATACTGTTGCAAACGATGGAACTTTCAGTGCTTCCCTTATGCAAGGAGAATATGAGACTCTTGCTGTTGATGGAGTAGCTTTCTACTACCTTGATATTAGCTTATGGGAGAGTCCCGAGAATGCATGCTTTGTCTTTGGTGGTGAACAAGACCTACTCTCTGACAACTTTGAAGCAGGATTAACCCAATGGCAAAGTACAGGAAGCTGGGGGATTGAGAACAGTAATGGTTCTAATACCCTCTCTGATTCTCCAAGTGGGGACTATAATAACGATACCAACACCTATGCCAGAATTGCCTCTCCATTATCTCTTAACAATGCATCTGCTACTCTTAGTTTTGACATGTATTATGATTTAGAAAGTGGATATGATTATGGCTACCTTGAAGTTTCCTCAAATGGAACAAACTGGGAAGAGTTAGATAGCTACAATGGAACCCAGAACTGGCAGGAATTTAGCTATAATATCACAGGCTTTGATAACTTCTACTTCCGCTTCAGAATCTATACAGACGGTGGTGTTGTGGATGATGGAATGAAGATTGATAACATCGCTTTGACTGTAGCGAATCCAATCCACGGTGACTTTGATGGTGACAATGTGTTAACCAACACCGACCTTGATCTCATTGCAGACTATGCTCTCAATGGCTCAACCCCTTGGGATATTACAGACATCGCATACGCAGACCTTGATGATGATGGTGAAATCACATATATTGATGCCGGACTCTTCAGACGCTATCTTAGAGGAACTATTGGTCAATTGCC
>JAVCCX010000355.1 GCA_030765245.1 Candidatus Zophobacter franzmannii
TATTGTTTTTCAGTTGATGCAGTAAGTGCTGTAACATTCTCCCGAGTAAAGAAACCCATGAAGTTTCCATATCTATGGATATATTCATTTACTAAGAGTGTATTTTCAGATGCAACTGTGAAAGTCTGTTTCAAGCCTTGTTCCGGAGCACCTACAAGTTCTACTAAATACTCCATACCATCTTTTCCCAGATTCTCATATGTGGATTCAATATTCTCAGTTACAAATGCTAAATGATGAGTTCTAGTCCCGTAGTTATAAATAAACTTCTCTGTAGGTCCAGAATCATCTATGGTTTTGAAAGGAACAATCCCTGATGTAAAAACCATAGCAAATCCGTGGTCTGTAAGTCTTGCAACACTTGTAATTGAATTAAATGATTCTACATAGATTGCAAACTCAAATCTGTAATTTGTCAATTCCATGAACTCAATAATAGCGTTATCTCTTTCAGCAGCTCTTACTCGAGAAGCTGTGTGGTCTAAGAAACCAATATTCTTTAAATATTCTCTTTCAGGCTTTACAAGATTATGAACAAGGGTTTGAGCATCAACCGGTCTAAAGCATCGGTTCTCACCCTTCCACTCTACAACACCAACCGAGATACCAGTGAATTTAGATGGAGCTGTTTGAAGAAAATAGTGATCACTGAATTCTAAGACGCTTTCTGACAGAAACTCAGTACCCTTTGAAGATTGGATGTGATAATACTTATTAATATCGCTTGTAGCAAACACAAAGGTCTCTAAGCGAGTATTTGGGAGGTCTTCTGACTTGGGATTCAGATTAAAGCATCTGAAAGGATTAACATCCTGTTTTCGAGACCGAATAATCAATTTAGCCGATGCAGGTTCTCGGAGAATAATCGTATTAAACTCTTCATCTTGAAATGCGTCCTCAACATCATATCCTGTATAATCAAGAAACTCTTGAGTAGCATTTATTAGTCTGTCAGGTTCAACATTGATTATGATCGCTTCTAAGTTTCCGACAATCCCTTCTAATCCTGAATCTATCCTCTCTTTGGTTACTCTTTCAACTTCTCTTTTGAGAAAATCATCACTATTTTTAAAGTCGTAAGAATACTTAGGGTGCTCAGGACACTTACCATCAGGGCATTGTCCGTGAACTTTATGACATTTAGAGCAAACAACTTGGTTCATAACATCTCCAATTTTATATTACTAATTACTAAACAATATCTAATTACTTGATTTGCGCAAATAACTTTGATAATCAATCTATTTCAATGAGTGAAGCGCATATATTTTAACAGGTATGTTCTTCCCTTTGACCTTAATCTCATCTAAGAATTCAGTGATGACATCGTCTTTTACCATTTCAAGAGTATACTCACTGATGATAATCTTGTTCTTTGTATCATACTCTTTATTGATTGCCTCTAATCTTGCTCCCAAATTGATGTTATCACCAATCGCAGTATAATCAAATATCTGCTCTGAGCCTAGGTTACCGACAACAGCATTACCTGAATTTACACCAATCCCTATCTCAAATGGGTCTCTACCAATCTTCTTCCATTCATTCTGCAATTCTGTAAGTACTCTTCTCATCTCCAAGGCTGTCTTACAAGCATTCAGGGCATGATTTGGGTCATGAACCGGGGTTCCATATAGAGCCATAACCTCATCACCGACAAATTTATCGAGAATTCCTTTGTTTGTTTTAATAACATCCACAATAGCTGTAAGGTATTCACTTAGAATTGATACTGTTTCTTCCGGGGAATGATCCTCGCTGTAGGTTGTAAATGAACGAATATCAGAGAACAGCACACTTATCTCTTGCAGGGTTCCTCCATAAGTCAGAGCTTTAGGATTCTTCAAGAGTTCTGAAACGACTTCAGGGGCAAGGTATCGCTGGAATGCATTTTTTATAAACTTCTTCTCTTTTGCTGTAGAGATAAGATGACTGATTAGATTCCAAATATAGTTTAATAGTGTCATTAGGAAGAATGAGCCTAATTGCCAGATCTGACCATATTTGATAAACTGGACAGAAGCAAATCCTAAGAACAAAGTAAAAAGTAATACAGAGACAATAGCTGAAAGTTGAGGTTTTAGTAATCTATTTGCAACTTGAAGCAGTATTGCGAAGCCAAGCAGGAATAGAATCATTGTCAGATAACTAATATGTTGAAGATATCTTCTATCATGCACCATTTGTAAGAAGTTTGCGTGAATCTCAACCCCTGGTAGCATAACTTTCTTAAAGTTAAATGGAGTATTGAAACTATCGTGTAATTCTGCTGTGGATACTCCTACAAATACTGTTTTCCCTTTAAGTTTCCCATCAACCAATATCTGATTAAATTCATTGAGTACAAAATCTTCACTTTCAAATCCAGGAAGCATAAAGGTGTCATCATCTAATATTGAAGAGAATGAATAATGCTTAAAAGTACCTTGAGGTCCGTAATAGTTTATTGGTACTCTGTTCCCACGAGCAATTGGGATTTTGTAATCACCAACAAGGAACTTCCCATTCTCAATCTTGATATTGTTTTGCCAATCGGTTGTGGTAACTTTTTCATTAGCCAAAGCAGCAATCCCAAGTGAGTATACTTTGAAGTCCTGTTCCTGGTCAAACAGTGGATAATTGCGGATGAAACCATCCATATCTGCACTCATATTAACCATACCCCAAGAAGCACCGGCATTATATATCTCCGATATCGGAGGTTGCAATCTGAAAGTATTATATTCTCCACTCTCTCTGATAACCTTTCCTGCCCAAACAATATTATCATACTTCTTAGCTGATTCACCGAGTAGGGCATCTATTTCAGGAATACTACTCTCAGTGAATTCAATATCAAATACAATCTGCTTAACCTGGGCTTTCTCTAAGTTGTCAATCAGCTTTACATAGTAGTCTCGTGGGAATGGCCAGCGAGTATCTAACATACTGAATGTTTCATCGTCCACCGAAACAATTACTATATCATCAGTTTGTTCTACTACTCCTCTCAGCCTAAAAAGGTAATCCCAAGACCAGAGATTGACTTTCTGAAAAAGTGGAGTTGCATTAAAAACAAGAGTGACTGCCATTAATAGAATAATGACAGCCACATGATATCGTAATTTCTTAAATATCTTTATGAACATCTACTGATTAGAATCTTTGGGAGATATAGAAGTTCCAGTTTAACTGGCTATAATCTACATCATCAGTTGTTGTATTAGCATAACTCTTAAGTCTAACGTTGGTTGCTATTTTGGTGTTTGCCCAAGGGCTATACTTGGTCCCAACATTTACATAATTAAAGCTCTGGTCTTCGTCACCGGATAACATTACAAGTTTGAAGTCAGCATATGGAGTAAGTTTCCCATTCAGGAAAGCATACTCACCGCGCATACCAACAGAATTGGAACCGTTCTCTGAACTAATTGCACTAACTTCATTCTCAGAAGCAGCCCATCCATAATAGACCTTTGTGGTTAATGGAATAGTATTGAATTTGTTCATCATTGTGAAGTTAATGCTATTCAATAAGACTTCATAGCTATCACTAAGTTCATCAGTGCTTTTACTGTTAGCATAAGTGATATTGAATCTTGTCGGAGCAACAGGCATTGCTTTCACGAAATAGTTTGCACTCACTCCCATGTTCACAGATTGCTGTTCAAATTCATCAACCTCTGTTTCTTCATTTACACCGAGATTATTCGATGTGTCATAACTAAATGAAACTGAAGTTACATCTTTATGTTGAAGAACTACCTGTCCATAATACCTTTGGAAGGTTGTAGTGGTTGCTTTCTGTTCTGAAAGGTTATCCTCATTTTTGTTATACCCGGCACTGAGCATCGCACAGTTTAAGATGTTTATCTGATCTGTAATAATCAAGCGTGAAACATCACTTTGAAGAGAATTACTTGATAATGA
>JAVCCX010000167.1 GCA_030765245.1 Candidatus Zophobacter franzmannii
CTGTTAGAGCAGAGGTTGCCAATGCGATAGGAGTGATGAATCTCGCTGAAAGTTGTAAGAATCACAATGCTCTTTTAGTGCATTTCAGTACAAACTGTGTATTCGATGCTTTATCCGAAAGCAAGCATGATGAATTAGCCGAAGTTAATACTCATTCTGTCTATGGTATGACAAAATCAGCAGGCGAGAGTGCACTAATAGAAGGTATGGACGAATACTTGATTCTGAGAATCTCCTGGGTGTTCGGACTAAGAGGTAGAAGCTTTATCTCAAGAATCTCCGAATTCTTGCAGGCAAAACCTATGTTGTCCATTAACGATGAACAGATAGGAAAAGCTACTTATGCAGTTGATATCGTTAATGCCGTATCAATGCTGATGAAGCACAAGAAACGAGGGCTTTACCACTTTGCGAATAAGGGTGAAGTCACCAGATGCGGTATTGCAGAGTTTGTTAATGAGAGAATCGGTGCAAATTCAGTAATAACACCTGTAAATTCGGACTATTTCGATGAACCCATAAGGCATCCGAGACGATCAATATTGAATACAGATAAGTATGAAAAAGAAGTTGGACAAATCCGAACTTGGCAGGAAGCTTATCTTGAATACATTAAAGAGACTAACCAGGAGAAGGATAAGGTTTAAAATATGGCAGTTCAAATTCATTCGATTGAGCAAGGTTCGCTTGCAGATAAGGCGAAGATTATTGCTGGTTCTATTATTTTAGAGATAAACGGACATCATATCCATAACTTCCTTGAATTGCAGTATTATGCTGCTGAAGAGCTTTTAAATGTTAATTATCGATTGCCTGATGGGACAGTTAAGGATGTTAGAATTGAACAAGACTGGATTCATCCACTGGGTCTAACTCCGAGCGAACATCGCTGTCGGGATTGTGCCAATAACTGTGTGTTTTGCTTTATCGATCAGATGCCGTCCGGATTTCGTGAGACCTTGAATATCAAAGATGATGACTATGCCTTTAGCTTTGTCTATGGCAATTATATAACCCTCACCAATATGAGTGATTACGATTTTAAACAGATTGTTGAGATGCAACTTTCTCCCCTCTATATCTCGGTTCACACTACGAACAATGAGCTTCGGAAGAAGATGATGCGATATAGACAGGACTTTGATATAATGGAAAGACTTCGATACCTCTCTGATAACAAAATCACAATTGAGACTCAAATTGTAGTTGTACCCGGTTGGAACGATGGGGAAGAGCTAAGAAAGACTCTTATAGACTTAACTTCTGACAAATTGAATGTCGAGTCAATAGGGATTGTACCTGTAGGACTTACAAAGTATAGAGACGATTTGGAAAAGCTTAGACCTGTGAGCGATGACGAAGCGAAAGAGATTGTTGCCCTTGCTCAAGAGGTCGGGTCAAAACTTCCTGAGTGCTTAATCTACTGCTCTGATGAACTCTTTGTTAAAGCAGGAGTTGAAATCCCTAAAGAAGATTATTATAACGGTTATCCCCAGATAGAGAATGGTATCGGGATGATACGGTCACTATTAGATAACTGGGACTTGTTTTGCGTTGAGTGGATGGATACATTCGTGGCAATTGAAGGTAAGTTAGTGTTTGTCTCCGCCGTACTTGCGGCACCTTATGTTGCTAAGATTGTTGAAGATATAAATAAGCATATTCCGGGAAAGGCGAAGGTTGTTATCATAAACAATGAGTTCTTTGGTCATACTGTTACAGTTGCCGGTTTGTTAACTGCTCAAGATATTCTCAAGCAAGTTAAACTTCAAGACGATGAGATGCCAATCTTGCCATCTTCAATCTTCTCTGTTGACAATCTTACTATCGATAATAAAAGAAAAGAAGATTTTGAAGAAGTATGGAACCGTGAAGTTTTAGTGATAGATTCCATGCTCGAAATAGATGAAGAGGAAGAAGGATACAACATATATGAAGTATGATTTGGTCTTATTTGACCTTGATAATACGCTACTTAACTACAAACGAGCTGAGGTTGAGTCAGTTGAAGAGCTTAGGGTCTGGTTAGATGTGAAGATAGATTCAGATCTGTTTCACCGGACTTATAAAAGAATTAACCATAAAATGTGGACAGATTTTGAAGACGGGTTAATAGATGTTAACTTACTGAAAACAGAAAGATTCCGTAAACTTAGTCTGGAATTGGGCTTTCTTTGTGATCCTAGTAATTGTAGCGAAAAGTATTTGTACTTTCTTTCTTTGAAAGCGTATCCTCTTGATGGGATGTACGATATTCTTGATAAACTGAAAGGCAAGACCAAGCTGGCTATTGTAAGTAATGGACTTTCAAAAGTACAATATAACCGGATTGAACTGGCAAAGTTAAATCAATACTTCAAGCATATCTTTCTGTCAGAAGAACTTGGTGCTTCGAAGCCGGATATTGAGTACTTTGAGAAAGTATTCCTTAATTTGGATTGGAAAGAGCTTGATAAGGCTATTATAATTGGTGACAATCTGAATTCAGATATAAAGGGTGGATATAACTTTGGAATCGCTACTTGTTGGGCGAACCTATTCGAAAGTGAGTACACGAGTGGCGTGAAACCTGATTATACTATCTCTGAACTCAATCAGTTGGAAAAGATTCTATTTTAAAAGGATTACTTATGACTACCAAAATAAGAAAATGGGCTTGGTTAATTATCGGCATTCTACTATTAGCTAATTCATACCTAAACTTCACGCAAGGACAGACAACTTATGCAATCATATCGTTAGTATTAGCGATTGGTGCTGTAGTCTTTACTATATATCAATTCAGACTTGGAAAGAGGGATACGAAATGAAAAAACTATTACTGATACTTACCGTTTTAATCGCCTTGTTGGCACTGACTTCATGTGCTGAGAAGGGAGAACTTGGAGCTAAAAACAATCCGGTGAAGATGTACTTTGTTCCTTCAATGGAAGCAAGCACTATCGTTACAAGTGGGCAAGCTATTGCAGATTATTTGCACGAAGCTACCGGGTATTACTATGAAATCAAGGTTCCAACCAGTTATGCAGCTGTTATTGAAGCTATGGGAACTGATCAGGCTGATATTGGGTGGTTGGCGACATTTGCCTATATCCTTGCTAACTCCAAATTTGGAGCTGAAGTTGCAATGACCACTGTTAGAAACGGACTCAAAGCTTATCGTGGTGAGTTTATAACCTATGCAGGTTCAGGTATTGAGACGATTGAGGATATTGCGGGCAGAACTGTTGGCTATACTGACGCTGCTTCAACTTCCGGATATATCTATCCATCTGCAATTCTTAAGATGAAAGGTATTGAGCCTAAGCGTACTCGTTTTGTTGGAAGTCATCCTGCAAGTGTGATGGCTGTTTATCAGAAGAATATTGATGTAGGCTGTACTTTCTGGTCACCTCCAAACAAAGAGGGTGTTCCAATGGATGCAAGACAGAAGATCTTGGAAACATATCCAGATGTATTTGAGAAAGTTAAGATTGTGGATTTCACAGACTGGATACCAAATGATACTGTTACCTTCAGAAAGGAATTTCCTGCTGATATGAGGGAGAAGATAGTCTCAGCTCTAGAAAAAGGCTTTGAAGACCCTAAAATCAAGCAGATGTTGTTTGACCTTTATCAGATTGATGGGCTTGAAAGAGCTACTGATGCAGATTATGATGTTGTAAGAAAAACGCTTGATACTCTTGGTATGAATCCTTCTAAAATGTTATAACTATGGCAGACATAATAAAGATATCCGGACTAAATAAATTCTATAATAAGGAAACTCATGCCCTTAAGGACATTGACCTCAATGTTAAAGAAGGTGAATTTGCAATCCTCTTGGGATTATCAGGCTCGGGTAAGTCAACCCTACTAAGGTGTATTAATAGATTGATTGAGCCTACATCAGGCAAGATCGTTTTCAAAGATCATGATATTACTGCTTTAACAACGAGTGAACTGCCTGCTGTTAGAAGTAGAATTGGAATGATATTTCAACAGTTTAACTTGATTAAGAACTTATCGGTAATGACCAATGTCCTAACAGGTAGATTGGGGCAACACTCTCTTTTCAAACCCTGGACTAAAGAAGAGAAAGAGCTTGCTCTTTTAAATCTCAAACGCGTTGGTCTTGAATCTTATGCAAAACGAAAAGTGAAGAACTTAAGTGGTGGTCAACAACAGAGAGTAGCAATAGCAAGAGCATTAATGCAAGCCCCTGATATAATTTTAGCTGATGAACCCGTTGCCTCACTGGATCCTGCCACAGCCGACTCTGTTATGCAGTATCTCGGCGATTTGAACAAGAATGATGGCATAACAGTGATTTGTTCACTGCATTTCCTCAGTCTTGCTCGTAAATATGGCACTAGAGTGATTGCGTTAAAAGATGGTGAGAAAGTGTTTGAAGGTTCTCCCGATGAAATTGATGAAGCACGATTCCAAGCCATTTATGGTGAAGAAGCTCAAGAGATAACCATAAAGTAGGCATGATGAAAAAGAACATTACTAACATCCTTAAAAGTCTCGGCACAGACCTACTTTACTTTTCTTATGTCATTGGGTGCACTGTTTATGCAATCGATTTTTACAGTGAGAGTGCTTTTCTTTGCACAATGCTTAATTTTTTTTCAAGTACCGCATTCCTCATTCTTATTCCGACCATAACTTTAAGTACAATCCTGTTGATTAAAAATAAATCATTA
>JAVCCX010000015.1 GCA_030765245.1 Candidatus Zophobacter franzmannii
GTTATTGTGTGAATAACATCAAGTATATCATAAGGCTTATTAGCATTTTCGGGAATAATAGCATTAAGTTCATCACATGGTCTGGTAATAGGATCTGCTGTTGGTATAACCGGAGCAGTCTCTAAGTTATTAGACGGGATATAGCTCATTAGCTTCTTTATTAAAAGAACCGTTTCCTGCTCGTTATCTGTTACAAAATGAGTAACACCACTCTTAGTTGCATGCACCATTGCCCCGCCAAGAGCTTCGGTTGTTGTATCCTGATTAAGAACTGTTTTAACAACCTTTGGTCCGGTTACAAACATATAACTATTCTTCTTATCCATAATGATGAAGTCAGTAATAGCTGGAGAATAAACTGCGCCACCGGCACAAGGTCCTAATATGGCAGATATCTGAGGAATAACACCTGATGCCATCACATTTCTGTAGAATATCTCGGCATATCCGGCTAGGGCATCAACACCCTCTTGTATACGGGCACCACCTGAATCGTTAAGACCAATTAAAGGTGCTCCGGCTTTCATTGCCATATCTTGAATCTTACAAATCTTATCGGCATATCTCTTTGACAAAGAGCCACCGAAGACTGTAAAATCTTGAGCAAAGATGAAAACAAGTCTATCATTGATTGTTCCACAGCCGGTTATAACACCGTCACCTGCGATCTTGGAGTTTTCCATGCCAAAATTATGGCAATCATGTTTCACAAATACGTCAAACTCTTCGAAGCTATCAACATCAACTAACAGGTAAACTCTCTCACGAGCTGTGAGTTTTCCTTTTGCATGTTGGGCATCGATTCGTTTTTGGCCACCACCGAGCATTGCTTCATCGCGTAGTTTACGCAATTCAATGATTTTCTTCGGAACGTCCATTGATCCTCCCGATTCTATATTAATTTATTCTAAAATTCTTACCTAATTTACTCATCAAATTTTCACTATGCCATTTCGTAAAGCTATTTATAGAAAATCGTAATACTCTTTAATGAACAGCATTTATAGTGTTAGTCTTCATTGGGTTGCATCATATCTCTTAGGCGTTGCAAGTCTACCCAAGCAGGCTTTTTAAAACTGGAATTGCGTAACAGTGCTGATGGATGATATGAAACAACAACTTGGATGTCATCTAACTTGTACGTTTTCCCTCTCAGCTGACTCAGAGGTGATGTGGTCTTCAAAATGTTATGTGCAGCTACTCTTCCTAATAATAGGATAAACTCAGGTTTGATAATTTCAATCTGCTCTTGTATATATGAGCTACATGCTTTCACTTCGTCAGGTAATGGATTCCTATTTGCAGGAGGACGACATTTCACAATATTGCAAATATAAACATCATCACGATTCAAGTTAATAGCAGTCAACATCTTTGTGAGGAGTTGTCCTGCAACCCCGACGAATACATCCCCTGTTTTATCTTCCTGTTCTCCCGGACCTTCTCCAATTAGCATAAGCTTAGAATTAGAATCTCCATTACCATAAACAAAGTTTGTTCTTCCTAAATGGAGTTGACACATATCACAATCTGAGTATTCAATTCTCTTCTGTTGTAAGAGATGTTCTTTTTCTGCAGGAGTTAGTTCAGGCACTTCAATCTTTGCAGGCTTCTTGATGGACTCTATGCCTGATAAGGAAAGAAGTTCTAAGTATTGATTAACAATCTGTTTCATATAAAAAAACCCGTTTTTCAACGGGCAAATTATTTATTCTCCGAGTTCAAGGGGGAACTCTTCTTCAAAGTCATCATCAATTTCTCGATTTTTTAACTCCTCGAGTCTGCGTTGCTCTTCAATCATATCATGTTTCTGAATCTCTTCAAAGTAATCAGGGATATCATTTACTGCAACATGATCCATTGCTACTTCAGTGAGTTTACCCTTAAATTTGCATTTAATGAATTCAGGTAAATCATTTAGGCGTTGTACCTCTTTGTTAGACAAGAGACAAAACAGATAGTTCATATTATGGTTTTCGAGAAATTTCTCAATCTTAGGATTAATCATTTTAACCTCTGTAAAATTTTTTATTTAAGTCGGAATATCTTCCGCGTTGTAGCTCTTCAGCTACGATAATAGCCTTGACATCGCTTACTGCTTTTGCCAAGTCATCATTAATCACTGTATATTTATAATCTTTAATGTAATTCAGTTCAGTGTCTGCATTTGTCAATCTTTTAATTATGACTTCATCTGAATCAGTTCCTCTGTCCCTTAATCTTTGCTCTAAAATAGATTTATCGGGTGGAAGGATGAATATTTTCACAATATCAAGATCTGTATTTGTTATCTGTGCAGCACCTTGTACATCAATATCCATAATCACATGTCTTCCGAGGTCCATTCTACTCCTAATATAACTCTTTGAAGTACCATAGTAATTTCCATGTACTAAGGCGTGTTCCAAAAAGTCATCCCGTTCGATCATCTCTTTGAATTCATCTTCATCAACAAAGAAATAGTGCTTCCCATTCTCTTCACCTTTTCGAGGTTTACGAGTTGTATATGAAATCGAGTAGTCAATATTCTCAGTCTCTTTCAAGATTTCAATCAATATAGTAGTCTTTCCACCCCCTGATGGAGCTGAAAGAATTATCAGGAACGGTTTAGTCGGATAATAATCTTCTCTATGCATATTTTCCTAAAATTTAAGCCGTTACATTGAGTAACGGCTCAAAAGTTTGTTAGTTCGATTAACCTTCGATTATCTTCTTATAGGCAGCAGCACTAATAAGTTTTGAAATCTCATTTTTGTCTGATAGGCGCACTTTAATTAACCAACCATCTTCAAATGGGCTATTATTAACTGTTTCTGCACTATCTTCTAATTCAGAATTTACAGAAAGAACTTCACCTGAGATTGGTGAATTTACATCTTCAACAGCTTTTGAAGTTTCAACTGAACCAAATGGTTCTCCAGATGTTACTGTATCACCAGCTTCAGGTAGCTCAACATATACAATCTCACCTAATTCTTGCTGTGCGAAATCAGTGATGCCAACATAGGCTGTATCGCCTTCAAGTTTAACCCACTCATGAGTTTCTGTGTAAAACAAATCGTCTAATATCTTCATGTCTACCTCCAAAAGAATGTACTTATTATTCAAGTCTTAGAACCTGCTTTTGTTGTCAAGACAAATTAAGTATGATATCATAATTTGAAAGTAGATAATTCATCAAGAAGTTCTGGATTAATTCCTACAATTATTTTGTTAATTCTAATGTTGAATCTAATTCTACTCAATTTCCATCAAGACGCAGTTTCCCACTGCTAACCCACTGTGCACAGTGCAGATACAGTGCGTTGTTCCATAGCACCCTAAAGGAGAGCAAAAAGAGGATAAAAACCTGAAACTCCGCATTAAATGCACTGTTGGTTTGATTTCTGTTAAATTGGATAAATATTTACCAAAACAAGTGATAATTCATCAAGTATTCGTTTTGTGTTGACAGTTACTTACTTAACAATATTTAATTGTCCATTAGATTACAAACTAGGAGGAAGAAATGGAAGAGATGAGAACAGAAATGTATGATAATCTGCTCCAAATTAATGAAGAATCTGCTGTACCAACTATTAAAATGGGTGAATGGATCTGGTCTATTATTCTAATGGGACTGCCTTTAATAAACATCGCGGTGCTACTAATTTGGGCATTCGGTGGAACAACTAATGAAAACAAATCCAACTGGGCAAAGGCTAATTTGATCCTAATGGTCATAGGTACAGTCTTTTATGTCCTATTTTTGGTCGTCTTCGGAGCTGCAATGTATGAGA
>JAVCCX010000257.1 GCA_030765245.1 Candidatus Zophobacter franzmannii
AACTAAGCATGACATTATAGTATATGATTATCCAATCCCAAGTGAGGATAGAATGAAGTATGGTGAAAGCTATCTTCCATTAGTAGATGCTATTTTGAAACCAATACAAGACACAGAGCATTTTCAAAAATTACAGTTGAAAGCTGACAAGATAAAAGAGCACATGAAGAAGCATGGCTTTGCCCCTGCTAGAACACTTTATTATTTAGGAACAAAATAGTTTCATACTCGTCCCTGACAGCTCCGTATCCCTACACTCCATGTTACTCGGGGCTGTCTTTCTTATGAACTGGTTGTGTCCACGGACACTTATATAGAGCAACTAAAGGTTAACTTCTTTGGTTGCTTTTTTTGTAATATTGAAAAAAGCCCGATGTTACTCGGGCTTTAATTATTTAGATTCTAAGTAATTTAGAATTTGTACTTGATCATTAACTCAGCAGCTAAATCAGCAGTGTCTGCACCAGTTACTACGTTTGGACCATTATGTAAGAAATCTTCATTAAGAACAAAGTCCATTGTGAAGTTCTTCCACATTACGCCAAGACCCATTGTATACATGAAGTTGCTGTCCCACTGTGTTATTGTGGCTTCAGTAGCACCAGTTTCATCTACGATTGTGAACATCGAATACGCTTGTTCTGCACCTGCACGAACAACAAGCCATTTGGTGATCATTGATTCAAGACCAACATTGAATGCTGGAAGTACAATCATAGTCTCTATATCGACATCAGTTCCATCATCATTAGTTGCAATTGCCATTCCAAAAGGAGTAACACCAAGAACAACTTTGTTCTTTTCATCAGCATTGATAACACCGGCAATACCTAAGTCAAAGCCCATGTTTGAATCAATGGTATCATCTCCATCATCGCCATCATCATAAGTGCTGGTATCGAAATCGAAGTTAGCTAAACCAACTAAATCTACATCACCCATCTGAGCGAATGTCATTCTTCCACCAAGGTCGAAGCCCATTTTATTCTCAGTCTTTTCTACAGAAGAACCATCTGCTGCAAATACTTCAGTTGAAAGCAAAGGCATTTCAAAATGAAGACCTAAGTCCATCATGTCAGTTGAATAACCGAAACCAAGACCAAACATCATGAAGCTTTGTGTATCTTCATTGTCAGGGTCTGCAACAGCTTTAGCATAACTATCCATTGCTAAGTTAAAGTTAATAGCCATGCTCTCACTGAAACCTACAAACATTTCAAATTGTTTTTCGAGTTTTAAGTTAGGTAAAGCAATATTGAGATTAATTGCATCTAGAAATTCTGGAAGTGGTTTGTTAAAATATGCACCAATAACAAGGTCATGCATACCATAGTTAATACCGAAATTGTAATTATCTTCATCACCAGCAAGGTCACCAAGATAAGCATAAGCTGTGTTGTTATATTTGTGAATAGTTGCAGGATACATGAAGATATCGCTGTCATCAGCAATATAGCCATGAACATGTCCCATACTCATTAAGCGGGGGCTTTGTGCGAAGGCACTAAGTGCCATAAGAGTCACAATACAAAGAAGTATGATTTTTTTCATAACTACTTCCTCCTTTTTGTTTAGACGATATAAACTAGAGTAAAAAATGTTGTCAATATAAAAATATAGCTAACTCACCATTTCCAAACAAGTTATTAGAAAATGATGCATTTTTAAAAGGTTAATGCATTAATAGGTAACCGTATGGCTAGTATTGTTATAAGGCTAATTCATAGCATGCAATATTGTGTCTATTTTAGGATCAAATTCATACTTGGAAAATAGTCAATCTTTCTAGGATTGTGATATTGTATCAAAGCCTTTGATATAGTGCGAAGACTTATTTTTTACTCCACCAGAATACTATTCCAATCACGAAAATGGGTAGAGAAACAAGATAAAGAACGGGAGTGTTTCCAGCGAGAACACCATAATAGATAAATGAGAATATTGAAAAGATTATCAATAGAAGACCTGTTGTTTTGATGTGTAGAAAAGAAAGTAGATATAGGAACAGAACAACGATCCAAGGAAAACAATTCACAGAATGTCGTAATATTGCCCTAACATTCAACCCGTATGAGTGCCATTGGGTAGATAATGAATAGACAATGAGAAATATGCTTAAGAGAAGTAGATATATTCTACCTACTAGCGTCAATAATATGTGCACTTTTTGGATTGTTTTCATTTCACTCATTAGTTTAGTTTATGTCTTTAGGTAACATTGTCAATCAAAACTAAAGTAACTATCACATAATAGAATATTATTTATATATAGGTGTTTATGAAAGTCATATCAATTGTCTTTGTTTTACTCACATTTATTTGCATTTCGTTAACTTTTCCCTTTAAATCGACCTTAACTGCTATTGAGTAATACAAAATAAACACTTTATAGAAAGTTATACACAAATTGTGTATAACTTAGTGGTTTGACTAAGAGAGTACTAAGTGTGTACTAAGAGAGTACTAGGTGTCTATTAAGTATTGCTTAAATGTGCATAAAGGGCGTAATAGGGTTGAATCGTGTCAGATGATAGGTGATTCAAACACCTTTAGATGCCGATAAACAGCGGTTACACAGTACTATTTAAATGCTATTTATGGAATTTAGAGAAGTAATTCGGGTGTCTGGTTTTGTAACTCCAAAAGATTATTGAGAGAATTCCGGAGATCATAAAGGGAATTGTTATCATAAACAAGACTATTTCGTTTCCATCTGCCACACCAAAGAAGAAGAAGGTAAATATACCGAAGATCAAAAAGAGAATCCCACCGGTTCTTTCCCAACCCCAACTAACAATGTTTATAATTATTAGGACAAACCAGGGAATGGCATTGGGAGAGTTTTGGATTACGGCTAGTATTCCCCCTTCATAGGCTTCGGAACCTGAAAGAAGGGCAAATGTGAACCATAGTATAGAGTAGATAAATGTGAGGGTCTGCATAATTCTGGCGAGAATCTTTATACGCCTTAGTTTTTGTTCTGTCATTGAACACCTCCAACTAGATTTAATTAGGGAAGTTACTAAGTGTCAATAGAAAAGTGTTTGTTAAGACAATAGGGGATAGTATAAATTACAGCTTATCAGCTCCTTAAAGGTCGTTACTTTGAAAGAAAGTGCTTGACTAAATTAAGTAAGGCTTAATAATTAAGTGTGTCTTAATTATTGTTGGAGGAATCATGGTTGGAAAAAGGATAGTCGAGTTACGAAAAGAAGTGGAAATGTCTCAACTAAAACTTGCAGGAATGTTAGGAATAAAACCAGCAGCTGT
>JAVCCX010000120.1 GCA_030765245.1 Candidatus Zophobacter franzmannii
GAGATTATTGGTCCTCCATAAACTTCGACGCTAATCTTTGTGGTTCCACGAACAGTCTTAGATGTTAGAGGCTTAATTTTTAAAGCCGGACTATCGGTATGAGCACCGATGAGTTTATATCCGGTTTTATCAGGGGATTTCTTGCCATTGATGAAGGCTACAACCGCAGAATGATTTCTAACGACATAGTATTTCCCACCTGGTTTAATTTTCCAAACTTTAGTTTCATCTAGCTCAGTGAAACCATTATTTTCTAATTCATATATAATATTACCTGTTGCTTGATAAGCCGTTGGTGACTCATCAAGAAACTCCTTGAGGTCTAATATGTACTTATTGCTCATGTGTTTAATCTCCTTTGATTCTTTATTTAGTGATTTATGTTTTTTGGCAAGTAATTTCAGCGAGTGCTGACAGAAATTGAGTAAGGCTTAAGTTGTATATAGGATTAAAGCTTATCTACATATTCAAGGTAAGCTTCCATATCGTATTTTCTTTCTAATCCCCGAGCATTCATATATCTGACAGAGCCAAAAACATCACGAGTTTTCCATGGTCTATCGTGCATACCAAAGCACCAGGCGATTCCAGCATAACTGTTAGGATTAAAGCCATCAATGCCATAGATATTGTTTAGATGGAGTGCGATTGAATACGCTTCAACCGGATCTGGAACCCATTCCAGAATCTTCTTTCCCCAATACATCCGCATGTATCCATTCATCATGCCAGTAATGAGCAACTCTTTCATGGCTGCATTCCAGTATTTATCATGAGTCTCCGCTGACTCCAATTGGTCATGAGTATAAAGATAAGGTCTATCATCTCTAGAGTGTTCGAGAAGTGTTTTCTTTGCCCAGTCAGGCAGGGATTCAAAACTATCATAATTTTGGTTATACCAGACAAAGTTATAGGCTAGTTCTCGTCTGACAATCAGTTGTTCAAGGAATACTTCCACATTCTCTGAACTCTCTTCCTTAGCTAAGTTCGCTATTCGTTTGGGTGAGATTTGACCATAGTGTAGAAAAGGGCTAAGCCCCGATTGATAACCATCAGCAACCAGATTCTTACCCATTTTGTAAGATGATAAACCATTTGTAAGGAAGACCTTGGTAGTGTTATATGCCCATTTCTCTCCGGAAGGATATGACACTGACTTTACATTATGATTTATCATAAGCTTTTTAGAGAATTCACCAGTCGGCGGATAGAAAGAGAAACTGTTCTTAATCTCCAAATCCAGACTATGAACCTTCACTTCAGGTATCTCTATCTTATCTAAGAATAACGGTACTTTGTCCTGGAGTTTACTCCTTATCGTCCGAGCATTATACTCCTCTTTATCAGATGCAAATTCGACTGGAACAATCACATCAGATTCAATGAGAGTAAATGGAACCTTTAGTTTCGTTTTCAGAGTTTCTCTGGTCCTTCTCTCCTCTCTCAAATAGCCAACATCACCCACAACCTCCACTGCTTTCAATGAATGTTCAAGTACATAATCAACCGGTAATCCAACATCCAAATGAAGCTGAATCCCACCTGCAAAGAGGTTTTTCCGTAAGAGACTCAACCCTTGGAGCATATACTGAAAATGACGATTATTATGATAGGGACTATAGGGATTTAGAACAAACAGAACGAGAATTGGCTTATTGTATTTATTAGCAGAATCAATAGCATATAGAAGGGAAGTATTCTCCTTAATGCGCTGTGAGTGCTCCATCCAGTATAGGACATACTCGCCTGCTAAATTGACTGGTTTATTGTCAGCATACTTGATTCTGTTTTGGTAGATCATCTTACTCCCATAAAACATAATGATATTCTTTGATAAGATAACGATTTATTGTGGAAAAGCTAATAATATCTTAACCTTTAAAAGAAAAAGGGATAGTTTTGATTCACGCTAACTTCCAACCTGAAGCAATGGGAATTAAAAAGAAAGATTAAGAACTCATCATTGCTAAATATTTATGAGTTAACTGGAGATTTAAGGCGGAAAATAGTTTATTGCTTAACATGGGATATGATTTGAGAAGTTCGCAAAGTTCGGAGTAGTCAAAGACAGATAATTCAACATCGGTTACTGCAACTACATTCGCTGTTCTCCTGGTTGGGATAATGAAGTTCATCTCACCAATAAGGTTCATCGCTTTGGTTTGAGCAACTTCTGTGAACATTCCTTCCGTATCCTCTACTTGTACTGATACTGTCCCTGATTCTAAAATAATAAGGTCCCTCTTTCGTTCACCAATCTGGATCAGGGGTGTATTCACAGGCAAATGCTGTTTCTTCCCAATTCTCTCAAGTAATGCAATCTCATCACTATCCATGAAACAAAACAGAGGATGTTCATTCAATTTATTCATTGTGATCCTTATAGTGAGTAATCCTAATCGTTTTCTGACACAGAGTGTCATTTATTGCAGCTTGTATTCTGGATGCATTCTCAGCAGATTCATTCATGAACTCGTTAATGACATCGTATGGGACTTTGATAACAACAGAAGGTTTGGTAGAACTGACACTAAAGGGTGACACTTCTGTTGAATAGAGAAAGACTTCGCCAACAATTTCGCCTTGATGAATTGTATTAATAGTAACGCCTGCAGAGGAGGTTAATTTCAACTGTCCATCCCGAACGATATAGATAGCACTCGGGTTATCACCCACTGCGATGATGTTTTGAGCTGTTGCTAGAGTAATAATTTCAGCCCTACTGATTAGAGTTTTGGTTTGTTCATCAGTTAAATACTTAAATAGGTCATAATCTTGTGATCTGATGTATATATTCATATTAATTTCATCCTACCTGAACTTAAAGAAGAGAGTTAACCAGGATGCTAACCCATATGTCATAAGCAAAAAAAGTGCAATTATAATGTCAAATGTCGGTGTACTGACTTGTTTTTTATGTGTATGCATCTTGGTGGATAAGAAAACATTCCGCCCAGTTCTAAGAAACTCTCCTGTCTGTATATTTACAGTCTCAACAAGTTGTCTGTTCTTATATCTGCTATCTGGGTGGCTGTTTATATACTTCTTATAATCATCCACAGACTTTGTGAATTCATCATAAGATCTTGTTTCATCTCTTTGAACCTGATAGTACTTATTCTTTACCAAATCTTGTTTATTCCATTCTGAAGATGCTGTAACCCAACCCTCGAATAACCATCTAGCCGGTATAAAACTACAAAACTCAGGGATGTTAGATTTAGGATTGAGTTTTAGAATAGAGTTCATGTCAGCAAATTTAACGACAGCACCACTAAACAATATCTGTGGAATTATTACTAATGGAAGTACATTTATCATTGCCTTCCTGTCCTTGATAATGGTTGAGAAGAAAAGCCCAATAGATGAACCTATCATCGCACTTAAAAGAAGAAAAACTGCATGAGGTAGGAAGAAACCTCTAAAACCCAGCATTAACGATGAGAACAGGTAGTAGAGAATGACCTGAACAATAGACATTAACATCATTATGGAACTTTTTGCAATCAACTGATTAAGAGATGATATTCTTAACTTCATCTCCCGAGTAATGCTCCGTTTTTCTGAATGTATCTCATCTAAACTATTTGCAAGC
>JAVCCX010000223.1 GCA_030765245.1 Candidatus Zophobacter franzmannii
CCAATCCATCGCAATTATAACGAACTGAGATTGATTAAAACTTGACGATACAAATACAATTTCAGAGAAATAGAAAAATTCAATAATTGAGGTAAACATGAAAGTACGATGCCAATGGTGTGGAGACAATCCACTTTATATAGAATACCATGATAAGGAATGGGGAACACCTCTTCATAATGATAGGTTACTCTTTGAATTCCTTATTCTCGAAGGAGCACAGGCAGGACTAAGTTGGATAACAATTCTTAAGAAACGTGAGAACTACCGAAAAGCATTTGATAACTTTGATTGTGACAAGATTGCACAATATACCCAAGAGGATATTGATAGATTAATGGCTAATGCCGGGATTGTACGTAATGCTAAAAAGATTAACTCTACTATCCAAAATGCCAAAGCTGTACTCAAAATCAAAGAGGAGTTTGGTTCTCTGGATGCTTATATCTGGAGTTTTGTTAATGGAAAACCAATTCATAATGTTTTCAAATCTATGTCTGAGTTACCTGCAAAGACAGAGTTAGCAGAAGTGATGAGTAAAGAGCTTAAGAAGCGTGGTCTAAACTTTGTCGGTCCAACGATCTGTTATGCCTTTATGCAGGCTACAGGGATGGTTAATGACCACACAACTGAGTGTTTTAGGTATGAAGAGTGTGGGGATAGCTGATATTTGATAGTCTAAGATTTAGAAGAGAGGATGGAATGGATATATGATCAGAGTAGAATTGATTGGGAAGAACTCTCGCTGATGGTGCTGATTGCTCATATATCTGTGATATTGCCTTACACCCTGATTATCATGGCCTTGGGCTAGGCAAAGCAATTGTGCAAAAACTGATTAATATGTCTAAGGGACATAAGAAGATTATTCTATATTCAAATCCAGGTAAAGAGGGGTTTTATGCAAAACTCGGATTCAAAAGAATGAATACTGCTATGACAATTTTTGAAAATGAAGAAGATATGATTGAAAATGGAACTATTTCTAGCTAAGCAGAATAGATAGATTGAGGGATGTATTTATGAATGTACATGTGAAGAAAGTACTTTTGTTACTTGCCAATGGATTCGAGATGTATGAGGCAAGCGTGTTTATAGATGTTATTGGATGGAACTATGTATCCGGTGATAGATTAACTCAGCTATACTCATGTGGGTTAACCAAAGAGATTAACACAGCCTTTAAACAAAAGGTCATTGTTGATTATACCGTCGATGAGATAGTCGTCGATGAATTTGATGCAATTGCCATTCCCGGAGGGTTTGAAGAGTATGACTTCTACATAGATGCTTACAACGATGAATTTGTGGGCTTGATAAGAAAGTTCCATGAACAGAATAAATTAGTCGTTTCTATCTGCACCGGAGCGATACCGATTGCCAAAAGTGGGATTTTAGCGGGTAAAAATCGAACAACTTACAAGTTAAGCCCGAAAAATCAGGGAAGGTTAAGAGAGATGGGAGTTAATGTTGTAAATAAACCTATTGTAGAAGACTCTAACATAATCAAATCCTGGAATCCTTCAACTGCCATGGATGTCGCTTTCCTATTACTCGAGAGATTAACCACTCAAGAAAACTCACTCTACATCAAGGAGATAATGGGCTTTAAATTATAATAGTGCAGGTTTTTCACAATAATATGGTCAAGATAAGTAAATACACTTTAAGGAGTTGATTATGAAAAAGCTTACAATTCTTGCCTTACTATTGACATTCATGTTCTCATTAGTTGCTAATGACCGAGAGATGAGATCTGGTAATAGATCTGAAGAAATACCACGAGTGACCGCTGCTGAGAGAGCAGAAAGGATCATGGAACGTTACACTGAGGAGTTAGTCCTTACGACTAAACAAGCAGCTACAATAAGAGTTATTGTAGTGGATAGAACCACATTCATGCAGGAAAACAGACCTGATAGAGATTCATCAGATTTAGAACAGAAAGCTACTTTGAAAAGATTGAAGAAGATATTGAAACGCTATGATGAACGGATATGTAATCAACTTGACAAGAAACAGATAAAGCTATTTAAAAAGATGCAGAAGAACCAAGCTAAGATGATGAGAAAAGAGCGTGGATCCAAATACTAAGAAACATCTATAGCAATATACACAAATAGAGACACCCGAATTTCGGAGGTCTCTATTTATATTTTATAGATTTTACGCACAAATATTGGATACAAACTATTAATACTTACTTGTTTTTTCCTCAAGAGCCGGGTTCTTTAATCAATGTAATCAATGTGGCGTTAAATGATTCTAAGTCAGGTATATCAATATACCCGTCAGACCCGTCAAATTCCGTCAAACTCCAAGCAGTTACCTGCAGTATTGTCAATTGCTGAGAGCGTGACAGTCATAAGCAATGTAAATAGAATTAGCAAACCCTGTTTCATAGTTTTCTCCAGTTTTTTAAAATGTTGCGGAATAGCAAATACTAGTGATGCCATATTGGCATTTCAACGGATAAGTTCTTTATACCCCTTACGAATGATTTAGATTCAATAAACTAACTTTCAATGTCAAGTTACTTTTTATTAAAGCATTATTCTGCATGAGTTTGAACACATCTGTCAGGACTCTGAAATATGTACTCGGTTTTTTATCAATAGAAGGGTTCACAGGCAATTATCAGATATATAGATAAAACTATAACAGGTTATATTTGACAAATATATAGAATGAAATAACTTATTGCCTGAGAGAGGATAAGGAAGTGTGTAATAAGGGGTGAATTCTTGCTTGACACACTAACTGTTCAAAATATTGTGACGCCGTGCGAGAGTGGCGGAATTGGCAGACGCGCTGGATTTAGGATCCAGTGAGCATAGCTCGTAGGGGTTCAAGTCCCCTCTTTCGCACCATTTTTTTTAATTAGAAAATAGTATATAAAGGAGCCTGTTGTGAAAGTAGAAATCAAAGACAAAAGCCAGGTGCTACAAGAAGTTGTAATTACTGTTGATGCAGAGACTGCAATGAAGGATTACACAAAGTGTTTAAAGAAAGTTGGAAATAAAGTAGTTATCCCGGGTTACAGAAAAGGTAAAGCCCCTCTTAGCAGAGTAGAAAAAGACTATGAGTCTCATGCTGGTGAAGAGTTTTATAGAACCTACATTGATAAATATTATCAACAAGCCCTTAAAGATAATGAAATGCACCCTATCTCCGAACCTGTTCCTCAGAACATCGAATGGGAGAAGGATCAAGAATTCATTCTTACTCTTACTTATGAAGTAGAGCCAACTATTGAAATAGCTACTTATGAAGGTCTTGAAGTTCCTTTCGCTCCTATCCCAATCTCTACTCAATTAAATCAATATATTGATTCATTACGCAATAGAGCTGCTGTTTCTGTTGATGTTGATGAACCTATCGAGAAGAATGATATTATTGAAACTACAGTTACTCTTGCTGATAGCGATATCAAGCGTGAGTTCCTTATAGATGATTCTCTTGGTGAGAAATTCGTCAATGATGCGCTTGGTAAGAAGATTGGTGATGAGTTCGCTACAGAACTTGAGAACCGCCTGATAGACAAAGATGCTAAGAATCCAGAAGAGATGGTAGCTGTTAAAGTTAGTATTGATTCTGTTAGAAGAACTCAGCTTCCTGAAGTCAATGATGACTTTGCAAAAGACTTCGAGTATGATAATGTTGAAGACATGATGGCTAAGCTTACTGAAGAGTTATCTGTAGATAATGAAAAGAGCAACCGTGAAAACAGACGCTCTAACATGCTTAACAAGATTTCTGATGCAAATGACTTTGAAGTGCCTGAAATTATGATTGAAAACTATTCATACCACATGGCAAAACCATATATTGAGGCTTATAATATAGAAGCAGAGAAGTTACTTCCAATGTTCAAAGAGAATGCTAAGAAAGAAGTTAAGAACTATTATGTGCTCAAAACACTTATCGATGTAGTAACTTCAGAAATTACTGATGAATTTAGAGAAGAAGTTATCGCTCGTTTTGCTAAAGAAGAGAAGAAGAGCGTTGACGAATATAAAGAGACTCGCAATGAGATGATCAAATCAGATGATTTTGAAGAGATCTTAAAAACAGAAAACCTTTACAGATGGTTAGAAGAGAAGAATACTTTTATTGACCCTCCTGTAGAGGAAACACCTGCTTCCGAGGAAACTGAAACAACCCCCGAAGCCTAATCTTAAGGAGTAACTGTGAGCTTTATACCTTTTGTTATTGAACAGACAGGTCATAGTGAAAGATCATATGATATCTTTTCACGCCTTCTTAAAGACAGAATCATCTTTATAGGTGGTCCAATCAATGATATCGTTTCAAATCTTGTTGTAGCACAGCTCTTACATTTAGAAGCTGAAGCTCCTGACAAAGATATATATATGTATATCAACAGCCCGGGTGGTGTTATCACTTCCGGTCTTGCTATTTATGATACAATGCAATACATAAAACCTGATGTAAGCACTATTTGTGTTGGTCAGGCTGCCAGTATGGGTGCTGTTCTTCTTGCGGCAGGTGCAATCGGTAAGAGATTTGCCCTTCCAAGCAGTAGAGTTATGATCCATCAACCACTTGGTGGTGCTCAGGGTCAAGCTACTGATATTGAGATTCAAGCAAAAGAGATTGTTTATATGAAAGACCAACTTGCCGGGATTCTCCATAAGCATACAGGCAAAACTGTTAAGAAGATTAAGGCTGACTCTGATAGAAACTTCTTTATGAGTGCAGATGAAGCTCTTACATATGGCATCCTCGATACAGTTATCGAGAAAAGAAAGTAGGTGAATTCGTGAGTGAGATATTAGAAGAAAGCTGTTCGATATGCGGTAAATCACAATCTGAAGCCAACTCCATGATCCATGGCGTTAATGGTAACATCTGTGATGAATGTGTTGAATTCTGCCATGATATGGTTCATGACAAACCTACCGTAGGTGATGAGACAAACGAGTTTGTTCTCCCAACTCCCTTAGAGTTGAAACAGTACCTTGATCAGTATGTTATTGACCAGGATAAGGCAAAGAGAGTTATCTCTGTTGCTGTGTACAATCATTATAAAAGAATCTTTAAGCAAGGCAAGACTAAGACTGATATTGATATAGAGAAGAGTAATATCCTCATGCTTGGACCTACAGGTTCAGGTAAAACACTTATTGCTCAGACCCTTGCCAAATTCCTAAAAGTACCATTTGCGATCGCTGATGCTACTACCCTCACAGAAGCCGGTTATGTTGGTGATGATGTTGAGAATATACTCACTCGTCTCCTGCAAAGTGCTGACTTTGATGTTGAGAAAGCCCAGCGTGGTATTATCTATATAGATGAACTCGATAAGATAGCTCGTAAATCTGAGACTACTTCCATAACAAGAGATGTTTCAGGTGAAGGTGTTCAGCAGGCATTGTTGAAGATCCTTGAAGGTTCTATCGTTAATGTTCCGCCAAAAGGTGGAAGAAAACACCCTTATCAAGACTTTATCCACTTAGATACTAAAGATATTCTCTTTGTCTGTGGTGGTGCGTTCTTTGGCCTTGAGAAGCTTATCAAGGGTAGATTGCATAAGAAGACTATCGGCTTTGATAGTGACATGAAACATTTTGAAGAGGATAGAGACCTTTTGAGTAAGGTTGGATATGAAGACATGCTTAAGTTTGGGATTATCCCTGAACTTATCGGTCGTCTTCCTGTTGTAACCGCTCTCCAGGAACTTACAGAAGAAGCATTGGTCAAGATTCTTACAGAGCCTAAGAACAGTATTGTTAAGCAGTATGCTAAGCTCTTTGAGTATGATGGTGTTGATCTTAAGTTTGAAAAGAAAGCTCTGAAAGCTATTGCTGAAATGGCAACTAAGCAGAAGACAGGAGCAAGAAGTCTCCGTTCTATTATGGAAAATACAATGCTTGAGATTATGTTCGACATCCCTGATATGGATGATGTTGTTGAATGCATAATCACTGAGGATGTTGTCCGTAATGGTGCAGTACCGAAATATAAGCGTAAAAAGCTTTAAATAAATATGTTAAGCCCGAGCAATCGGGCTTTTTTTTATAAGTTATTCTCCCTCGAGGGGATAAGTCAATTTGCTAATTAGCAAATTGGATGACGGGTTAATTCCCCTTCCTGAAGGGGTGCCGTTGAAAACGGCGAGGTAGTTAGTCTTTTCTGGCATTGATTTTATTTTTTGTAGATGCTGGCTTGTATCTGCCATCTTTGGGCACCAGCAAGGGATGCCCTACCATAAATGCTGGCTAAGCCTGCATTTCGTACCGTAAGCATCTTGCTGCGAAACAAGCTGGAAGCTTGTACTACGAACCTGCATTGCAGGTTTAATGCCCCTACAAATTATCCCTTTCAAAGGTGTTTGTGGATTATCTTCCTCACCATTTGCAAGGTCTCGTTCCACTCAACCATCCTCCAACGCCCAAGGGCTACGGCGGGACAGGTTGGAAAGGTAAGGGCTTAGATTTTACCTTGCGGACCTGTC
>JAVCCX010000369.1 GCA_030765245.1 Candidatus Zophobacter franzmannii
GGCACGAGATTGTTAAAACCGTATTCCAATGGACAGGTATCCCGGTTTCAGTTGGAATAGGTGGAACTAAGACATTAGCAAAGTTAGCCAACCATATCTCGAAGAAGTATAAGAAGTTTAATGGTGTATTTTCAATCTACAGACATCCCAAGGTGGATACTGTCCTCGACTTTGTAGGAGTTGATAAGATATGGGGGATAGGAAGTCAGTATTCCAGGTTTCTGACTCAGAATGGGATCAATACAGCAAAAGACCTTCGTGATGCTGATTCTCAATGGATACGCAAGTATATGACAGTTGTTGGGTCTCGAACAGCCCTTGAACTCAAAGGGATAAGTTGTATGGATCTTGATATGGTTAGTGAACCAAAGAAAGGGATTGTTTCTTCCCGTTCATTTGGAAAACAAGTCTCCGATTACACCGAACTTGAAGAAGCAGTTTCAACCTATATGACAAGAGCCAGCGAAAAACTTCGCTATCAGAAGTCCATTGCTTCTTATGTTACAGTATTCCTTGGAACTAACAGATTCAAATCTACTCCGCAATACTCCAATTCAATGACAACTAAACTCCATGAGCCCTCAGCATATACTCCTGAGTTGATTCGTACAGCTCTAAGACTACTTCAGGCAATATACCGTACAGGATTCAAGTATAAAAAAGCAGGGGTTATGCTTGGTGGAATTATGAACCAATATCAAGTAGCACCAGATGCCTTCGAACCTGCCTATGTAGATGACCGACGCAGTACAGTAATGAATACCGTAGATCAGGTTAATGAACGCTTGGGTCGTGATACTCTCTATTATGCCAGTTGTGGGAAACAGCAGGAGTGGTCTATGAAACGCGAAAAGCTATCTCCCAAATACACTACAAGCTGGAAGGATATCCTCACAGTTAAGTAATTCCATCGTTCTTTGCATCGAACTCACCTCATCTCCCTTGATGTGAGGAGATGAAATAACTTATTGACAGAATGTAAGCTGTAACCCTAATTCAGTTTAAGAGGTAATATACGATGAAAATGACATTAATAGTGTGTTTGCTCTTGTGTATAACAATTATGGTAGCCATTCAGGTAGAAGAAGGAGATTTTAGAGATTTCCTATACGGTAGCTCTCCTGATTTTGCATACGATAATTGGTATTCACATGTAGCTGAGAATATAGCTCGACCAGGATACAACAAATATTCCCCTTTTGATATTCAAACCAATGACTTTGGTGACTTCACATATATCTCCGATGCTGATACACTGAATTGGCGAGTAGCATTAGAACAGTTTGCCTCAGGTGAGATACCAGCCTCAAATGCAATCCTTAGTTCAATGAATATCCCCTTTGATGTTCTGGAGATACATGACACTTTCGCTGACAGAGAGTATTATGTACTCAGAGAAATCCCCGATACAACCTATTATGATGATAACGGAACTCCAACCTTAATTGATGATGAAGATGGAGCTTTCACTTATGGTTGGGGATTAGTAGTGTTTAATCCAAGCAGCCCCAATCCGGCAATCATTTCTGTAGTTCATCCTTGTGATGATTTTATCTCAGTTCCTGTCGCCTATGAAGCTTTTAGAAGACTGAATGCTCGGTATTTAATTATCAATGGTGTAGGTAGAGAGGTCGATTACACTGGATATGCAAGCTGGTATAGAAACTCAAGGTCAAGGAGTGATCCGAGTAGATATACGAATCACCCTTATAACAGAGCTTATCGGGTTGCTTGTAATGAGATAAGAGACACCTTTGGACAGAGTGAGTTTGCTTTACAAGTACATAGTTATGATAATACCAACGATATTCAAAGCGATATAATTCTCTCCACAGGTGTTAATACTTCTCTACTTGTACCTGTATTTGATAGGTCGTCGAAACATTTAGATTTAATTAACAATATGGAATTTGAAATTGACCCGGTTAGTGAATACAATCCATCCTTTAGAAATACTGTTTTAGATTATTGCTCTGTTGCTGGATATTCAACTCCTCCTATTCGTTATTTTAAGGAAAATGGCTCTGCGTATCCAATAACTACTCACGACGAGTATTATGGCATTGATAGTAGCTTTCAATTTGATTACACAACAGATTCAAATGATTCCTATCATTTTAAGAACTGGCTACACATTGAGATGAGGGAGGAACCTGGATATAGTACGAACTATTATGACTATTACAACTATGATGTTGAATCAAGTTCCTTTGATTGGGAACATAGGTATGACAATGCCATCGAATATAACAGTCACTGGATTAGCAGTCTTGCAAATGTGTTGCCCTATTATTATGCTCGAAGTGATGGATATACAATACCAAAAGCCCCAAGTCCTTTGACATTTATTCTTGATTACGACCATCAAGGAGAACCCGCAGATATTGTATTGAATTGGGGAACAGCTGATGATTATAACTTTGAAAGGTACCAGGTTGAGATTGCTGAAGATAGTTTGTTTACTATAGGTTATTCTGTAATGGAGGATATCTCCAATATGAATGATTTGGATTACTCCTTTGGTGTAGACAATATCGAAGGAAGGCGATGGTTTTGGATTAAAGCTTATGACTACGATGGTTTATACAGCTTTAGCAATATCCTCTTTATAGATCCTAATCTAACTCAAGAAGCTATTGGTGTTGCCCCGGAACTTTCATACTGTATATATCCCACAACTTTTGATGTTAGATTACCTTATGTTGATATTACTGTAGAAAACCATGGTAATGCCATACTCGAAGTAACGGGTGTTGAAGGTCTCGGTGATTACTTTATTGCTCCTGAATTTGACCTTTCAATCGTAATGGATGTATTTCCTATGTCTGAAAACAAAATCAAGATTTGTTTCACAAGAGCAACACCCGGTAAGTACAAGACGGATTTAATACTAAATACTAACTCAGGTCCTTTATTATATACTGTTAGAGCTATCATCCCTGAACCATTAAATCTAACAGCTAAGACTGAACTTGTTAACAGGGGAGACTCAATGATCTTACAGTGGGAACCGGTGAGGGTGAATAGGCCGATAACTTATGAGATATATTACGCTGAAACTCCTCATTCAGAGTTCGTTCTTCAGGGTAGCACTAATCAGAATAGTTATAAGATTGATACACAACGGAGAACGGGGTTTTATAAAGTAAAAGTCAAAGAGTGACTAAAAGTAAAGATATATCCTTATGAGAGAATAAAATCCAATTCTGAATAAGTTCATTGACAGTAATGCCAGTCTGAGATAAATATCCCTTAATCTATAAGATACAGGTGAAAACATGTTCAATATTAATACTATCTAATTAGCCCCAAATAATTTCCCATAAATCGGGAAGCACATTGCTAATCACTTATTACGCTTAAAACACTGAGAATTTCAGTTTACTACTCAACCTAATTACCTAGTATTGGAGAAATGTATGCCTATAAAAGATAAATTGTATGAAATAGATGAGAAGATTGTAACCAAAGCAATTTTAGTCAGTCTCTGCACCCAAAGAGATAAGATAGAAGATATTGAAGAATCACTTAATGAATTAGAAAGATTAGCTGACACAGCTGAAATCCTCCCGGTAGGTAGGTTTATCCAACGATTGACAAAACCTAAAGCTGCTACTTATATTGGCACAGGTTTTGCGGAGATGCTCAAAGAAGAGATGGAGAAAGCTGATGCAAACCTCCTGATATTTGACAACGAACTATCGCCTTCACAAGGTAGAAATCTTGCAAAAGATTATGAACTTGAGATTTCGGATAGAACTGAGTTAATCTTAGATATCTTCCACCAACACGCTAAATCAAAAGAAGCTAAACTTCAAGTCCGTTTAGCTGAACTTCAATATCAACTTCCCCGTCTTAAAAGATTATGGACCCATCTTGATCAAGTTAAAGGTGCATCATCAGGCTCAAAGGGAGCATCTCGTGGAATTGGAGAAAAGCAGATAGAGTTGGATAAAAGAAAGATTCGGGATGAGATTAGCTCAATATCGGATACTCTTTATGGGATAATCAAAAATCTGGATACGCAGAGAAAGAATCGTAGAGATAGATTCAAACTTGCCTGTTTAGTTGGTTACACCAATGCAGGGAAATCTACTCTATTTAATAGACTTACTTCTGCAGGTGTATTGGAACAGGATAAACTGTTTGCAACTCTGGACTCAACTTCTAAGGCACTCAACCTTGGTTTCGGTGAAGACATAATCCTTACAGACACTGTTGGTTTTATTGCAAACCTACCACATCAATTAGTTGCAAGTTTCAGAGCAACATTGAAAGAGGCTATTGAAGCAGACTTATTGATACATCTGGTTGATGCTTCTGACCCAAGATTAGAGCAGTTGATAAACGAAGTGAATAAGGTTCTAGCTGAGATTAAAGCTGAAGGAATCCCACAGTTGCTTGTCTTTAATAAGATTGATCAATTGTCTGATGAAGCTATCAAATTGATGCATAAGAATTACCCTCATGCAGTGTATATCTCCGCAAAAGAGAACAAGAACATCAATTACCTCAAGACTACTCTTGAAGAGATACTTAAAAACACGATAGAAGTTTCGTTACTAATCCCCTATGCAGATTCTGCAATGGAGTCTGTAGTATATAAGAAGTGCGAATTAGTTTCAAAGGAATATCGTGACGATGGAGCCTTTATTATAGTGAGAATGCATCAAGAGGACACTCGTTTGTTTGAAAAATATATCGTAAAGGCTTAGCATGCTTCCATACATTCTCTGCCTAATCACAATCCTGTTTTTCTCTACCTTAGAAGTCGTTGGTAAGCTAATTGGGGCTCATATATCACCCGCTTCTATTACATCTTATAGATTCTTCATAGGAGCCATCGTTTTGGCTCCTATGGCTTTTTCTGAGTTCAAAAAGAATAGAACTATCCATAGTACCAAAGAGATAATCGGGATTGGTATTCCGGGAATCTTGAATGTAGCTGTTAGCATGTTTTTACTACAGTTGTCAGTTCACTATGGCAAAGCATTTCTTTCAGCAATAATAATCAGTACTAACCCGATATTCACATCAATATTTGCCCATTATATCTTGAAAGAGAGAATGACTCCTAAAGTTATCGTTTCTCAAGTTGTCAGTATCCTTGCCTTAATTGGGATTGTACTTCTAGAGAAGGAGCTACTTGCAGGTTCACAAGACTTGGCATTAGCAGTCCTATTTGCCTTGATGGCAGCAATTACCTTTGCCCTCTATACTGTGCTCTCAAAACGACAAGTTAAGATGCATGGAAGTTTTACTTTCAACGCTGTGAGCTTTTTCATTGGTGCTCTTGTTTTACTCTCAGGATCACTCCTGACTGGGGCAAAAGTAGGCTTTGAATTGAATCCTCGTAACATCATTATGGTACTCTATCTTGGGATATTTGTAACCGGTGTAGCCTACTATCTTTTCTTCACTGCCCTTAAGAAACTCCCTGCTGGGGTAGGTGCGTCTTTCTTCTTTTAAAACCCGTTATTGCAGGTACGCTTGCATTCTTCTTTCTCAACGAACGAATGGTGCATTACCAAGCGGTGCTATATCTCGTAATCGTTATCTCTCAGCTATTCATTGTCTTTGGGAATAGGAGAGCAAGAAAACGGTAAATCAGACTAACTTCTTATTGACGCATAAACAAAGGTGTGTCTAATGTTACACATAACTCTTACTGTGGCAGTTAATGAGATTGAAAACAAACTCTTTTAAAGTATGTGATAGCTTCCCTTTCACCTTTTAATGCTAAACAAGCAATACTTGAATAAACAATTTACAGAAGTTTCTAAATTGCTTAAATCTGAGAAATCTTCCCAATTTACTACATATTCATTATATAAATTTAACCGCAAAAGATGAGCTCCTCTGCAGGTCCAATGCACTTTAGTACCCTTTTTGTATCTATTTTCTTTTTTATCGAATTTGTAATCATCCTTAATCCCAGCATAATTCCAGCTTAAATCTTCTTTAGGTACAATAGCTCCTGGATGAAATGAAAAGTTTTGATTCAATATATTATTACTGTGTCTCTTGGAAGTTGATTCATTAAAATATCTTTTATCATTAGTTAAAATCAAGACAAATCCTTGTTTGCAATTGTCAATGTCATTTTCCTTGTTTTTGTTATGAATAAACTGCTCTGTTCTGAAGATGTCCTTTCTGAAGCTAAAACGGCCAATATCTTGAGCACCTTGCGGTTTTAGATGATATTTCTCAGCCCCGTCAAAATATGTAAGTTCACTGGTTTTGTATTTTAACTCAATTGGGATTTGTTCTTTTCTATCAACTTTGTTAATCAATACGATATCAATACTCATGGGTTTCTTAACTTTCACATCTGAATTCCTATATAAATAATCAA
>JAVCCX010000314.1 GCA_030765245.1 Candidatus Zophobacter franzmannii
ATTACAGCCAATCCGGACATGTCTCCTTTATTGATTATACAAGCAGATTACAAGATACCATGTCAGATTATTACTGAATTAGTTTACATTGCTGCAAAAGCAAAATTCTCAAATATCTATTTTGCTTCCCAGCATGATAGTGACAAGATAAGTGTTTTAAGTAATCCATCCAAGATTTGATGGAGGTGAAAATGAATGAAAAAGTATTGAGAATGAGATTGTATTTTCGTGGGAAACAAGTAAATTACGCTGCTTCTATTGGTAATAAAGAATCACTTATTTCTAATAGGATGTTTCTTGGAAGTGGTGCCAATATGTTTTGGCAGATTATTGATCCTAAGTTTCCTAAAAAGCATCTTTTTGTTACAAAACAGAACAATAGTTTCAATGTGATGTTGACTAAAGACATGAAAGTTGATGTTAAGAAAGGTAATGACCAGGATTTATCACTTGATGACCTAAAAAAAGGGAATCTACTCTCTGGAAATAAATTGATATTATCTCCTGAAACAAGTGGTACTATCCATTTAAATAATGACTATCAAGTTGATTATAGCTTCGGTGTACCCTATGTAGCATCATACACATCACAACAAGGCACAATCATACGACAGTATCATAGATGGGAAGAATTGACTTCTGAAGCTAGATTTACTATAAATTTCATTATTATAGCTATGATAATTTCTTTTATAGGTATGGCGATATTCAGTAGAGCATACAAACCACCTGTTATTGATAACTCTCTTGCAGGACGTTTGAAAGCTATTGAAAAATCCCAGATGGCAACTAAAGTCGGAACTACATTTCAAGATCCCGAACAAGGTCAAAATACTGTAACTCAAACTGAAGAAGTCGTTGAAGAAACAGATCAGAAAGCTGACTTTGCTGCTATGTCTTAATGTGAAAGAAGTGCAGCAGCCGCCGAAATGGCTCAAGCACTTTTAGGATTTGATGTATCTGAAACTCAGGATTTAGTTGAAGTACAAGGTCCCGCTTTTGCAGTAACATCAGAGACTATTGTTGCCGCAGCTGCCGGAGGTGGAGGAGCAGGCCCTGGAAAGGGGAAAGGACCAAAACCAAAAGGTGGAGCAGGATCAGGACCTGGAATAGGTGGTGGATCTGGTAGTTTAGACAATTCTGCTGCTGTTTTATCACAAATAGGTGCAGCATCACTTATGACAGAATCTGAACTTAGAGGAGCAGGAACTGCAATAACAGATCTATCTCAGCTAGCTGGTGGTGGAGCTTCAATCACAGCAGGTAATGTTCAAGTATTAAGTGGGCAGACAGCGGTATCAATGATAGCAAGTTTCAGAGCAAGAAATATCAAAGTTGTTAGTGAAGAAGGTCCTAAAGAAGAACTGAGTGCACAAGAAAAAGGCAAATTTGAAATGATTAAGAGATTTGTAGACATAAGAAAGAAGCAGATCGTTCAATTGTTTGACAGAGAGCGACAGGTTCAAAATATCTACGGTGTCCTTAATGTAACTATAGAAGTTGATGTTAACGGAACTATTACAGAAGCTGGAGTTGAAGGCTCTGCGGGTAGTGTATTTACCCAGGACTTCATGAGCAAAGCTAGAAAGGTCATCCTTGGTTGGAAATTCCCAATGAAACTTAAGGAATCTTTAGGTTATGGTTTCAGCTTGATGCTTCGCAGTTAAACTATACAATATATAATAGAACAGCTTTGCTATTGCAAAGCTGTTTTTTTTTTGACTTAATCTCTGAGGTTTTAAAATAGAACTATGTATTACTATGAAGTTAGTTTGAATATCGATATTGCTAAAACTTTCTACTACTATTCCAATTCAGAATTGAAAGTAGGGGTAAGGGTTATAATCCCTTTTGGTAACATGCTAAAATCAGGTTTTGTTATTAAGAAAGTTCCGGAGAAGATGCTATCTAAGAATATCAAGTATAAATCTGTTATTGAAGTGTTAGAGGAGGAACCTAAAATCTCAGAGGAACTCCTTGATCTGTCAAATTGGATTAGTGCTTATTATTTCTGTAGTCTTGGTAGAGCAATCACTTCGATGCTACCCGCAGTTCTAAACATAGAAATAATGCAAACGATTACAATTCTTGATAATATTGTAATTAGTAACCCATTGAGCAAATTTCTAAGTTCTCTTCCAAAAGATCAGAAGTACAAAGTAAAAGATATTCTCAGAACAAGTAAATTATCTGGTATTTTCAAACAATTAACTGAACTTGAACAAGTTGGCCACATATCAATTGAAAGAAAGTTTACTCAGAAGATGAAAACCAAAAAGTCTCTTTATGTTTCGTTTCTGGGAGTTGGTGACTCGGCATTAACTGTAAAGCAATTAGAAATAGTTGAGTACTTCCAGGATAATGCAGACAAGCAACTATTTAAAGATGTTTGTAATATGTACTCTGTATCCAGGATCAATAACTTAGTTTCAAAGGGTATCCTCAAGAAAGAGTTTATTACTGTCGACAATCTATTCAAACAAAAGTTCAACAAGATTAGTAACAAAGAGATCATTCTAACAGATGAGCAAACGAATAGTATAATTGCAATCACAGAATGCTTAGGACAATTCAAACCATTTCTTTTACATGGAATAACCGGTAGTGGTAAGACAGAGGTTTACATCCGAGTTATGGGTAAAGTGCTAGAAAAGAAGCAAACCTGCTTGGTTCTTATTCCTGAAATTGCACTTACACCACAGACTGCAGCACGATTTTATCAAGCATTTGGCGAGCAAATATCTATTCTTCACAGTGGTCTTTCAGATAGAGCCCGATATGAAGAATGGAATAGAATTAAAAGTGGATCAAGTAAGTTGGTGGTTGGTGTTCGTAGTGCTATTTTTGCACCGCTTTCAAACATTGGTCTTGTGATTGTTGACGAAGAGCATGACAATAGTTATAAGCAGGATAATTCGCCAAGATACAATGCTCGAGACTTAGCAATTGTGAGAGCAAAGTACAATTCCTGTCCAATTATCCTTGGTAGTGCAACTCCATCCCTAGAATCAATACAAAACACTAAGACTGGCAAGTATGAGCTCTTAAAGCTAACCAAACGACCAACATCAGCAACTCTCCCACGAGTTACTTTAATAGATATGCGGAAAGAACCCAAACAGGATCTACTTTCTAAGTATTTAGTTAACAGAATTAGCGATAAGCTTAGAGTCAATGAACAGATTATGATATTACACAATCGACGAGGGTTCTCTTCTTTTGTACAGTGTCGATCCTGCGGAGAGATAGTTCAATGTAGGCATTGTGATATCAGCATGCATTTCCATAAAGACTCTAATGAGCTTATTTGTCACTACTGTGGTACTACATCCTCGGTTCCAAGGAAGTGTAATAACTGTGGTGGGTTCGAATTCAAACTTGGGACTCCGGGGACTCAGAAGATTGAAGAAATCTTGAATGAACGGTTCCCTGAAGCAAATATACTACGTCTTGATTCAGATACAGCCAAGAAGAAAGATGCTCATAGTCTTGTATTCGATTCAATGCACCAGGGAGATGTCGACATTCTTCTTGGGACCCAAATGATTGCGAAAGGGTTAGATTTTCCTAATGTAACATTGGCTTGTGTTATATCAGCTGATTTATCCTTAAGTTTTCCCGATTTCAGAGCTGCCGAAAAGACCTTCCAACTTCTTACTCAGATTTCAGGAAGAGCTGGAAGAGCTGAGAAGAAAGGTGAAGTTGTCATTCAAACCTATAACCCTGAACATTATGCCATCAGTTATGCAGCAGACAACCAAGCGGATGTCTTCTACAAAGAAGAGTTAGCGTTACGAAAGGCTTTGAAGTATCCTCCTCATTTCAAGCTTGCTCGAATTATCTATCTTCATTCAAACGAAAAATTGCTTACAAATTCTTTAGATAGGATGCAACCATTCATTCAGAGCTTGATGCGAGAATTTAATGGAAGTGTTCAAATCCTAGGACCTGTTCCGGCTCCAATTGGTAAGATTAACAAGATGTATAGGTTTCATCTCTTAGTTAAGGCTGAAAACATTACATTTCTTCAACAATCAGTCTCAGCTTTAAGGGTTTATCAGCTCCCACCATCTGTTCTAGTGAAAATTGATATTGATCCCTACAATATGCTATAAAATGTTTGCATTTATTCATTTTCCGATAACATATACACTTAAAATATTGAAAATTATAGCGGTCAGTTGAACTAATGTTGATCCGAATATTCCTCACCGCTACCTTCAATATGATAGAGCCACTTAAATCAATAATAAATCAAAAACAAATCGCAGTAAATCTTAGAAGATGAAGTAAAAATATCTTTACGCTATAAACACTTTGAGTAGTTTGGTATCAATAATTCAGAGGGAAAAGCTATAGTTTTTGAAGGAGGACAAAATGGTACGAGAGGGTAAAAACAGCAATTTATCAGTAGCGAATCGGCGATTCTTTGCTTGGCTAATCGACATTATAGCCTATTTGATAGTAGTATTTATTACTGGAGCAGTAACATACGCTAAAGTGATGAGTGGTGGTTTTGGAATGCGAATGTTTGGAGCATTCTCGAACTTGACCATCATTGCTCTAATTCTACCATTTGTTTACATCATTTTGATGCATTCACTCTTTGGAGCTACGCTTGGGATGATTATAACTCGGCTGAAGATAAGAAGTACTGTGACTGGTGATAAACCTAATATCATTGCTGTAATTATCCATACTTTCTTCTGGATTGTCTCCTTTGAGTCACTTTTAATTGGCTTCTTCTGGATGTTGGGAGATTCAAGGAAACAAACCTTTGCAGAAAAGCTTTCTAAGACAGTCATATTACCAACTTCAGAGCTTTATGATGCTGTTAGACCTTCATCTTTTGATGATAAGAAGAGATGGAAGGTTGGTAAAGTAATAGCAATCTTCTTTACGATAGTCTTTCTATTTCTCATAGGCTTCTGGGCTTATCAACCACCTCTCAATAGTGATGCCGTTGCGTATCTCGGAGATTACAACATTGAAGAGAATCCACAAGAGAATGGCTTCTATGATTTAGTAGCCTTCTTTGCAGATGAGGGAGTAGATACTAATAGTGAGGGAGTTCACAGGATACAGGAAGCAAATAAGATGTCGTTAGCATTAAACAAGACGAATGTGCTTGAGAGTATTGAGCTGGTTGCTCCAATTAGAGCTGTCTTAAATGATAGTCTAGCACAGGATATTTCAGAGATTAGCCAAATAACAGGTACCGATGACTATTTAGAATACATCAAGACGAATAAAGAGATGATTAAAAACCTATTTGTTAAATATAATTATCTCGAGAATAGATACGATAACATCCTCAACTACAAAAGAATAGATAATAAAGTGCTCCCGTTAATTTACTCAGTTCAACCCCATTGGGTGTCACTTGTAGTCTATCAGAGGCTATATACTGCAAACTATATTAGAGAATTTATGTTTGGTGATAGGACTAAGGCTGTTGAAATGATGAAGCAGAGTGATAAAGTCACACAGTATTTCTTCATCAATGCCGATAACCTTTTTATGAAATTAGTCTCAAATATATTAATTGGTGTGAATCAAGTAGGGATAATCGAGCTATTAGACTATGAAAAGATGATTGATTATCGCCTTTATAAATATGTGATGGATAGAAAAAAACTGACACATGAAGAGTTAAGCTTAAGAGAGGTCAATAACAATGAATTCACTTATCGGATTAATGGTGGGTTGAGCGAATTTGTTAGGGCAGACTTCCTCAATGATGGTATCCTATCACCTAAAGAACTGATTAAGTATAGTAAACCATTTGCACGGATGAATTATTTGGCAAATACCTTGTGGGTTTATCATCAATTCCAAAGTGAATACTCTGAAATGACTCCTGTAGAGATCTTTGAGAAAGCAGAAGTAGAGTATGAAATAACCTTTAACAAGGTTGAGTTAATGCGTAATTGGCTTGGCTGGATTGATACATTTAGAATGACTCAATTGAGTACGGGTTATAAGAAGTATGCAATCCGGAATGTTGATACAAATACTATGTATGACCTTGTAAAAGTGAAAGCGGAAATAAGGAAAAGGGGATTGAAAGGCGAAAGTATCCAGAAGTTCTTGGATGCAAATGTGGAGACATATTATTGCCCGTATAATGGCGAGTCTTTCAAATGGAATGCTGAATTAAACTCCATCTCCTTCGATGGCCCTTACCCTGATGGTGAGTTTGTTGTAAGAACTGTGAAATTGTAAATATTTGATTCTGATTAAATAGATTGTAGGGGCATAATCGATTATGCCCCTTTGCTTGTAAAATAACTGTCCTCAGTTGTTAGGTATATTTCTTCTTAAGCTAATAGGCAAGGTTATGCAAACTCTGCAATCGCGTTTTACGAGCAGAGACCGCAACTATTACTTCTATTTGGCAACTCATTGGGGAATCTCTGAAACTAAATCCGGAATATCAATAGCTGACTTTAGTTTTGTATAATTGCACTATCACAATTCGAGATACTCTCCTCAGAGTCTCTTGACTCTCCCTTGACTGAACCCTGACTTGGAAGTCAAGGGAGTCCAAAGTGATGGTCAGGTAATACAACCCCGAGTTATGACCATTGCATAGGATTACAACTATTTGAAAGGATTCGTTTTACTCAGCCATTTCAATGGTAAAGGATAAGTGTGATTATTTCTTAATAACTAATCTTTCCCATGAGAGTTAACACCTTGTTTATCAATAGATAAGCATACTGAAGATGTTCAACCAGTCCTCTTGCATCTCCTGATAGAACTCAAAAAGCAATTGCTCTGTTGATTTCTCAGGATGGCTTTCTCTA
>JAVCCX010000101.1 GCA_030765245.1 Candidatus Zophobacter franzmannii
AAAACTTTAAAAAGCAGAATAGCATGCTCTGTTTTTTCACAGTCCAAGAGCAGCACATTGAGCTTATCCTATCATATCTAAAGAATAATGAAGGTTATACTGACCTGATTTTTCTTCAAGCTGTTGATTACCTTGAGGAAAACAAATTCATGATGGCTTATATGCTCAATAACCTTGAAAAGGGGATGGATTTAGGAATAAATGTGTTTATTGATAGAGAAAAAGCGGAAATGACATCTATTCACCGATTATGGTCACATGTATGGCAATTTCAGCGAGAGATTCATGAGCTTTATGGTATCAATTTCCCGGGTTCACCAAGAGTAACTGAATCCTTTGTACTTGAAGGCTGGGAAGAAATGCCGCCTATGCGAAGAGATTTTGATACCATGGAATATGTTGAGCGTACCTTCTATCCGCGTGATGGCCGTGAAACAAGTGATCCTAAAAAGCATATGAAAGAAAAACTCTATAAGAATTATGCCGAAGTCCCTAAAATCAGGAGGGAAAATGATTAAGAACTCTGAAAGCAAATACAAAGATTATGTAGCTGATCGCTCAAAATATCCCCAAGAGGAAGATGGAAAAGCTATTATCGATCTGGATTCTCATAAGTTTACTAAAATCTGGCAAGGACCTCAACATCCCGGCGTAACAGGAAACATGTCTGTTGAGCTGATTGTCAATGGTGATGAAATAGTTGATGCTAAAACCAGAGTTGGTTATCTTCATCGAGGTTTTGAAAAACTCATGGAACGCCGTCGCTATATTCAGTGTTTCCCAATTGTTTGCCGTATTTGCGTTCCAGAACCGGACACCAATGAATATTGTGTTTCAGCAGCTATGGAAGAGTTGGCAGGAATAGAGATACCTGAAAAAGCTAAATGGCTAAGGACATTAAATTTAGAGATGTCACGAGTGACCAGTTTCCTTATGTGGGCTGGTGGTCAGGCAGGTTCTCTGGGAATGAATACTATTCCCCAATGGACAGTAGGAATGAGAGATTTCTGGTTAGACCTTTTTGAAGAAATGACAGGAGGTCGTGTATATCATATGTACATGATTCCCGGTGGCGTTCGCAAAGACCTTCCCGAAGGTTTTAGAGATAGAGTAAGAGCTCAAATCATCCAAACCAAGGAGTTATTGGTAGATGTGGAACGAAGCTTTTTTAACAACGCAATAGTAAAATCACGGCTCATCGGATTGGGACACATTCCCAAAGAGATGATCAGCGAATATGGAATCACAGGTCCCAATGCCCGTGCTTGCGGTGTTGAGAATGATATCAGAATCACAAATCCATATCTTAAATATCCTGAACTGGAATTGGAGATGATTACCGGTACTGAAAGTGATGCTTATGAACGGGCAAAGTTACGCTATCGCGAACTTCATCAAAGCCTGAATCTGATATCCCAGATATTGGATAAAATGCCTGAGGGCGGTGAAATTCAAGCTAAGCTTCCCAATGTTCTTCATTGGAAAATACCGGCAGGACAAACTTATAAGAGAGCGGAATCTACCAGAGGAGAACATGGTTTTTACATGGTTTCTGACGGAACAAAATACCCTCGAAGAATTTATGCTCGTGGAGCAAGTTATACTCATGCGATATCAGTTTTAGAAAAATTAGCATGCAACATTACAATTTCTGATTTGGCAGCATTGATGGTGTCTCTTCATACTTGTCCACCGGAAATAGAGAGGTAGTTTATGAATTTGAAAGATATTATAACCCCATTGACTGTTTGGAAACAAGCAGCAAAAGAACCTTGGACTATCAAAAATCCTCTAACTGAGCGACCCGGTGCAGATAATTACCGTGGCTTTCATCAAAATGATTTTGATAAATGTATAGGTTGCGGAAGTTGTGAAGAAATTTGCCAGAATGCAGCAATAGATTTGGTACAAGTAGAAGGTCAGGAAAGCAAAGATGGGAATAGCGGATTAAGACCAAAAATAGATTACGGACGCTGTTGTTGGTGTGCCTTATGCGTTGATATTTGTCCAACAGGTGCATTGACAATGTCCAATGAATATACATGGATTTCCGACAATCCTGATGATTTTCGTTTTGTGCCGGGCAGTGATAAAACTAAATGGCAGAACGATGAAAAAGGTTACAAGCGGGATGAGAAAATAGCTCTTCTTGATTTTGACCGTATTGATATGGATGAGTTACATCCTGAAAATCGAGATAAATCATTTATAGAGATTGTGAAGGGATACAATAAAGAACAGGCCATTAAAGAAGCAGATCGCTGTCTTGAATGTGGTCTTTGCACAGCAACTTGCCCTGCTCACATGGATATACCTGCATACATTGCAGCAATTCGTGAAGATGACATTGATAACGCATTTAGAATCCTTTATGAAACAAATCCTCTTCCTGAAATTTGTGGTCGTATTTGTACCCATCGCTGTGAAGATGCTTGTGCATTGCATCATAATGGGGAAGCTCTTGCTATTCGTTGGCTTAAGCGTTACATTGCTGATCAGATTCCAGCTGAGAAATATGCAGAAGTATTGGGAACAAAACATCTTGCTGATGATAAATTAGATCAGAAAGTTGCAATAATTGGTGCAGGACCATCGGGTTTATCTGCAGCTTACTATCTTGCAATAATGGGTTATCAAGTGAAGATCTTTGAGGCTCTACCTCATAGTGGTGGCATGATGCGTTATGGTATCCCGGAATATCGCTTACCGTATGATCAGATAGATAAAGATATAGATTACATAATGTCTCTCGGTGTCGAGATTCAATTTAATACCCGGATAGGCAAAGATATTACTATTGATCAACTTCATGCAGATTTTGATTCAGTATATGCAGGGACAGGCCTGCATCTGGGAAGAAGTACCCGCATCCAGGGTTCTGATCATGACAAAGTTTACTTTGCAACAGATCTATTGCGTGAAGTAGCATTAGGACACGAGATCGATGTAGCTAAGAAAATAGTGGTTATCGGGGGTGGAAATGTGGCAATGGATATTACCAGAACTCTGGCTCGTTTGCAGAATCAAGCATACGGAAAGGTTGATGTGGTGGCAACATCATTGGAAACTGAAGATATCATGCCTGCTGATCGAGAAGAAATCGTCGAAGCACGGGAAGAGAAAGCTATTATCGATCCAGGTTGGGGACCTAAAGAAATTGAGATTAAGAATGAGCAACTAAAAGGACTGCATGCAGTAAGATGTCTTAGTGTTTTTGATGAAACTGGAAGTTTCAGTCCTAAGTTTGATGAAAATCAGAAGAAGTTCTTTGAAGCTGATATGATAGTTGAATCTATTGGACAAGGTATGGATCTTTCCTATATTTCAGAAGAACTCAAGGTTGGCTTAAAATTTGATCCACGAGGGCGTATCAAAGTCAATGAAGATTTCCAGTCAGATTTGAAATGGTTGTTTATTGGTGGAGATATTATTCAAGGTCCTGATGTAATTCATGGAATTGCCAACGGTCACATCGCTGCAAAAGCTATTGATAAGTATTTGAATGGAAACAAGGAGAAATCATGAGAGAACTTAATCTGAAAGAGATAATCAGCTATGCTAAGAAGATTGAATTTGAAAGCTTCGGTTTTTATAAAAATGCAGCTGAAATGGTTAGTGATAAAAGTGTAAAAGATATTTTGGAACAATTGGCTAGTGATGAGACTGGTCATTATAATAGATTGCGTAGTTTAGAAGAAGAGGAATCTATCTCTAAGGATAATCTGGAGAAGAGTCTTCAGATGGATTCAGACCTTCTTGAATTGCTGGTTAACTCCGATAAAATTGAACCTGGTTTTACAGGAGAAGAAGTTTTGAATATTGCTTTGAAGCGAGAGATTAATACTGCAAAAGCCTATGAAATGTTTCTAACTTTTACATCATTAAACCAAGTAGCAATAGAGATATTTGAACAACTCAGGTTGCAAGAACTGGGACATATTACAAAAATCGAAAATAGACTGAAAAAGGTCTAGTTTTCTACTTATACATAGGGCTTTTCGCAATCTTTAACAATAGGTTGTGTAATAGCCCTATTTTTGTTTATCTACAAAATTAAGAAATCAACTGTGATTTATTAGCTGTTTAACATTTATATCTTTAACCTCCGGGTGAGCTAGTTACTTCATCATCTTTCGTAGAGCGACGGCCCTCAGTTGCTCTGTAAACAACTCTTGCACTCAATTCCCCTCCTACTTTAGATTGGAGGGGTGTCGCTGAAAGCGATGGGGTGGTTGTTATACTTCTATTCCCTGCCATTTCTCTTCTCTTTGCATTATGCTCCAGCATTTCTCTTTGTATTGAACATAATCCCTGCATTCTTTCGTGCCCTTTTCGTGTATTTAGTGGTTGAAACACTCTTTCTTTCCCTCTCCCTGACAATCCCAACACCTACACAGCGCAATTCGCAATAACATAGAACAATTAACACTCAATTCCGACATCGACAAAGAATATATCAACACAGTGGCATTTGCAAGTAGTTACACCATTTTAGACAACTTAGAAGCCATTTCCCAATCTGTTGAGAATGGCGTAAAGGGGGAAGTTTGACTACGTAAATGATTGAAGAAACAAGAGTTTAATTACAAAATAGCGTCAGAATCCTTGACAAGAATTAAGCTAATAATGGGAGTGTGACCTTAGATTTGTTTGTTACAAGAGTTTAACAGAGCAAAAATATAATAAATAGTCCTCATTCAAATATCGGAGCGATATATGCAAAATAAACCTAGTCTTGAGATGTTACAATTGTGTTTTGATAATTCACCCATGGCGACGCAGGTTATGTCTCCAGATGGTAAGTTTGCCTACGTGAATAGTGCGTTTACTGATATTTGGAAAGTTACATTAGAGGATTTAGGCGATCAAAACATCTTCGACGATAAGATTATTCAACTAAAGGATGTATTACATCTAGTAAAAAGAGCCCTCAAAGGCGAATCTATCGAGTTCCCATTAACACCAATCATTACTTATAAATCACCTGATAAAACTATTTGGATCCGTACCAAAACTTACCCATTGTTCAATGACGATAATGAAATTTCATATATTGTAGTAATGCATGAAGATGTAACTAAGAGAAAGCTTATTGGAAAAGCACTCAAGGAGAGTGAAAAACTACTAAATACAATTATTAATTTTCTTCCTGCTTATGTTTGGTTGAAAGATGTTGATGGTATTTTTCTCACATGCAATAATAACTTTGAGCAATTCTATGGGGCAACAAGAAAAGAGATAGTTGGTAAAACTGATTACGATTTTGTTCCCAAGGAGCTTGCAGATTTCTTTAGAAAGAAAGACATTGAAGCCATTACGAAAGGTCATGAAAGCATTAATGAAGAAGAAGTGACACTCGCCAGTACGGGTAAGAAAATACTGTTTGAAACAACCAAAAAGCCAATTTATGATTCTGATGGGAATTTGGTTGGAGTTCTCGGTATAGGTAAGGATATCACTGAGAGGAAGCATGCTGACGAAACCCTCCGAATTAGCGAAGCAAGATTAAAAAACGCACAGAGAATTGGGCATGTTTGGAATTGGGAATACAATCTTGAAACTAAGGAATTCTGGACATCTGAGGAAGGAAATAGACTATATGGATTCGACCCAAAATCGAAAAATCATACAACTGAAGAAGTAGAGAATTGCATACCTGAAAGAGAGAGAGTTCATCAAGCCTTGGTTGATTTGATTGAACAAGATGCACCTTATGACCTCGTCTTTGATATAATTCGGTACGATACCGAAGAAAAGAGAACAATCCATTCACTTGCTATCTTGGAGAGAGATGAAAACAATACACCTATAAAAGTCACTGGGGTTATCCTAGATATTACTGAAATAAAGAAATCAGAAGAGCAATTGAGGTTAAATAACTTTAGATATAAACAAGCCCAAAAATTAGGGCATGTTGGGAATTGGGAGTATGACTTAGTGACTAACATGTACTGGGGTTCAGAGGAAACTAAAAGAATCTGGGGTTTTAGTGTTGAAGAAGAAGAGTTTTCACCTGAGGTTATTGAAGAAAGTTTGGTAGAACTCGATAGGGTTGGTAAAACATTTAATGATCTGATACAATTCAACAAACCTTATGACATTATCTTCGATATTAAAATACACGATTCTGAAACAATACAGACTCTACATGCTATTGCAGTGCGTGAAACTGACGATTTAGGTATTCCAATCAAAGTTATTGGCACAGTTCAGGATATCACTGAATTAATCAAAGTGAAAAAAGAGGTCAGCAATACAAATCAAAGACTAAAACTTGCTACTGAATCCGCAGATATTGGTATTTGGGATCTCGATTTGACGAATAACGAGCTAATTTGGGACGAGAGAATGCTCAAATTCTATGGTATTAAAAGAGATGACTTCAATAATCAGTACACAGATTGGGAATCTCGAGTTCATCCTGATGACTTACCACATGCAATAGTAGAATTTGATGCAGCCATCAAAGGAGATCGTGAGTTTAACACAATTTTCAGGATACTAAGACCTAATAAAGAAACTAGATTCTTAGAGGCTAGTGCAGTTGTTATCTGGGATGAAAATCAGAAGCCTGTTCGAATGACGGGTGTCAATATCGATATAACAGATCGAGTAAATATAGAGAATGAACTTGAAAAGCATAGAATGCATCTTGAAGAATTAGTATCTGAGAGAACCGTGGAACTTCAAGAAGCTATCAAAGAGATGGAGAGTTTCTCCTACTCTGTATCCCATGACCTAAGAGCGCCACTCAGGGCAATAAGTGGATTCTGTAGCTACCTTGTTGAGGACTACCGTGACAAGCTTGATGAGGAAGGGCAACGACTGTTAAAGATCATTACCGATAATGCAGTTAGAATGGATTTGCTGATAACAGATATTCTAAACCTTTCAAAAGTATCCCGTGCTGAAATTAAAACTACTGAAACTGATATGGAAACCTTTGCACTTAGTACATATCTTGCAATTGCTACTGATGTGGAACAAAGTGAATTTGAATTCATTGTGAATGAAATGCCAAAAGCTTCCTGTGATCCCAAGGCTATAAAGCAAATATGGAGTAATCTGATTACCAATTCCCTAAAGTATAGCTCCCAATCAGAGATTAAACGCATTGAGATTGGTAGTTATGAAAAAGAAGAATACCATGTGTTCTACATCAAAGACCAGGGAGTAGGTTTTGATCAACAATATGAGAGAAAACTCTTTGGAGTCTTTCAAAGATTACATAATCTTCAAGACTTTTCCGGAAACGGAGTAGGACTTGCAATTGTAGAAAGATTGGTTAAGAAACATGGTGGGCAAATCTGGGGAGAAGGCGAAGTTGGGAAGGGTGCTACATTCTACTTCTCATTGCCTAAGAAGTAATTAACTCAAAACAACGTGGTGTTGAGCAGTTTTGGATAACGGTGATAAGTTAAAGAAAATACATTTTCAACCACTAAAAACACGAAAATTCACGAAAGAAAAAAGATATAATTTAGTTCAAGAGGAATTTAACCACGGAAGGCACTGAAAGCACGGACCCGATGAACGAAGAGAAGAGCTTGCAAACCGAAGGCGAGCAACTATGAGATACTCTTTAGCTCAAGAAAGAGAAATTACAAGTCAGAAGATATCGATAGGGGATAACATCTTATGCCCTTTTAGCGTAACACAACTGTCCTCAGTTGTGTGAATTTCCCAACAACTCAGGAGAGTTGTTATCCGAAGCAAAATGTAAATCTTGCACCCTTTTAGCGTAACACAACTGTCCCCAGTTGTGTGAATTTCCCAACAACTCAGGAGAGTTGTTATCCGAAGCAAAATGTAAATCTTGTACCCTTTTAGCGTAACACAACTGTCCTCAGTTGTGGTGAATATCCCAACAACTCGGGAGAGTTGTTATCCGAAGCAAAATGCGAAGCTTGATGCCCTTTTAGCGTAACACAACTGTCCCCAGTTGTGGTGAATTTCCCAACAACTCAGGAGAGTTGTTAATCACCGGAATTATTAAATTTGGTATTAAAGATTAAGAAATTATCATATTAGGTATGATTGTCGCTGGTTTGGTTTTCATATCAGCATACAATTGCTTCAGTAACATCATATATATTAGATTTATTAAATAAAGGAGAAATCATGGATGCAAGAAGAATTACCGATAAGGTTTCATTGCTAGGCTATGTAGATTGGGATGCCCGGCTATTTGACTCTCTTATCCCTTTACCGGATGGAACTAGTTACAATTCTTTCCTAATTAAAGGAAGTGAAAAAAACGTTATAATTGATTCAGTTGAAGCTGAATACAGTGCTGAATTATTATCGCAATTGGATGATGACTTAAAACTAGACTACATTATATCACTCCATGCCGAACAGGATCATTCAGGAAGCATTCCAATGTTAATTGAAAAGTATCCTGGTGCCAAAGTTATCACTAACCCAAAGGGCAAGGAACTGCTGATTAGCTTATTAAACATAAAGGAAGATAAATTTATCACAGTTGAAGATGGGGAAGAGTTATCACTCGGAGATAAAACACTCGAATTTATTTATACCCCTTGGGTTCACTGGCCAGAAACAATGTCAGCTTATCTCAAAGAGGACAAGATTCTTTTCAGCTGTGATTTCTTTGGATCTCATATTGCAACAACAGATCTTTATGTTACAGATGAAGGGCGTGTATATGAAGCAGCAAAACGGTATTTTGCAGAAATAATGATGCCTTTTAATAAGATCATAATTAAGAATATTGCCAAGATTCTGACAAAAGAAATATCGATAATTGCTCCAAGTCACGGTCCTCTCTATCCAAAGCCTTCTTTCATAATAGATGCATATAAAGACTGGTTAGAAAGCCCTGCAAAAAATATGGTAGTGTTACCTTATATCTCTATGCATGGTAGCACAAAACTTATGGTTGATTACTTAGTAACTTCACTTGTTAAAAAGGGAGTCGCAGTACAGCTTTATAATCTGGCCGTAACTGATATCGGGAAACTGGCAATAGACCTTGTTGACGCTGGTACTATAGTAATTGGAACCCCAACGGTGCTTTCAGGTCCACACCCGAATGTCGCTTATGGGGCATTTTTAGCTAATGCTCTTCGACCTAAGGCGAAGTTTATTTCAATTGTAGGTTCTTATGGTTGGGGAGGAAAAGCTGTTGAAGTTTTAGCAGGCATGCTTCCCAACTTAAAAGTAGAAATTATAGCACCGGTTCTTGCTAAGGGAGTCCCACTAAAAAGTGACTTTGAAGCATTAGATATTTTAGCCGAAGAAATAGCTAAAAAACATATTGAACAAGGTTTTTTATAGTCCTTAATCACTTGGGATTGTTCATTGTTGACTGAAAAACTGTAACAACAGACTCGCGAAGATAAGCTGAGAATAATTGAGACTTGAATTATCGAGCATAGCTAATTTTGAAATTAGGTATGCTCTTTTTTCATTTCGCTATTGATGCTTTGGTTCACGCTAATAATCCTGTTTTTTGTGAAACAACCTATAGTTGATATCAAACACTTTATGTACTACCATGTTCGGTTGGCGAGTACGAATAATTCTCTTGACTTCCTCCAGAAAGTATAATTATATTGTACTTATTGGAGGGACTATGATAATCACGAGCCTTGGTTTGATGAATGAGATTAAAGAATAAAGAGCTGATTCAAGTAAAGCGTGGATTGTACTTAAGTGGAGATGCTGAAAGTTATTCTTTGAAGGCGATATCAGGGATATTGTATGGTCCTTCTTATGTAAGCTTTGAAACAGCCCTTAGCTATTATGGTTTAATACCTGAGGGAGTTCGCACGGTAACTTGTGCTGCTTATGCAAAGAACAAAAACAAAGTGTTTAACACTAAAGGAATGAACTGCATGCTATCGTTTGAGGTCAGCTATCTATTTGATTTGGACAAGTATCGATTAGATTTTACAGAACTGTATCATAAGCAATATACTTAGTCGCCCCTGAAAAAGTTCCTAAATACCGATAAATAGCTTGACTACAGGAGCTTTTACGTGTTATAAACTCTCAAAACATGTATATTAATCAATGAAAAACTGGGAGTTTTATGATAAAGAAAAAACCAAAAGAACCTGACTTTTATCAACCTTGTCTTTCTATAATGTTAGATATGAATCATGCATTATGCCAATTAAGTAAAACCATTCCCTGGGTTGA
>JAVCCX010000236.1 GCA_030765245.1 Candidatus Zophobacter franzmannii
AAAAAGCCACTGTCGAAACAGTGGCTTATCTATTATCTTTACGAGTATTTATACAGGTGCTGGGGGAGTAAAGGATCTTGTTGTAAGTTCCTTATCCATCATATAGAGCGTATGTGGGTTGGCCTTCACCATTTTAATCGTCTGGAGAAGTTTGTCAGCATTCGCTTCCTCTTCAACCTGCTCATCGATGTACCACTGCAAGAAGCTCTTCGCTGCATGGTCTTTCTCTTCGATTGCAACATTCATAAGATTATTAATACACCCGGTAATAAATCTTTCATGCTCAAGTGTAAGTTCAAATATCTTAGTTACGCTCTCGAATTCGTTATCTGGTTGGTCGATTTGCTGAAGAACAATCTTACCACCTCTTTCGACAACATATTCGAAAAGCTTCATTGCATGGAAGCTTTCTTCTTGATATTGAACATTCATCCAGTTTGCAAAGCCATCAAAGTTTTGCTCTTTAAACCAAGCAGACATTGAAAGGTATAAGTAAGCTGAATAGAACTCACGATTTATCTGGTCATTCATCTCTTTTTCTAGTTTCTTTGTAATCATTTCTCCTCCTTAAATTCTTCAATTTTAGCGCTAACACGCTCAGTAATGGCATCTAAGTCAACCTTAGAAGGTATGTATTGATGCCTGATTTTATCCATAATTGTGAATCCACAATCTTTGAGATAGTTTTCGACGATTCCAACACTCTGTCCACCCCAACCGTAAGAACCGAAAGCAAGGCCTATTCTGTCTTGTGGGCTTAGTCCTTTTAGATAGGTTAAAAAGGCAGCTACAGATGGCAGTATGCCATTGTTAAGTGTCGAGCTTCCTACACAGATATATTTAGCGGTAGCAACTTCAGTCATGATATCAGAGATGTGATCATTCTGAAGGTTAACCATTCTTACATCGATACCGGCATGATTAAATGCTCTCTGAATAGCATAGGCCATCTTACGAGTAGATTCCCACATTGTATCATAAACTATCAAAGCATACTTATCGTTAGCTTCGTTATGCGAAAGCATGTGGTATTCTTCCAATATTTCAGGAATATACTTTTCCCAGATAAGTCCATGACTTGGGCAAATCATATCTATATCAAGACTTTTTACAACTTCTAAAGCTTTAACAACCATCTTCCTGAATGGCAATACGATATTAGCAAAATACTTGCGTGCTTCTTCCATAATTGTACTGAGTGGGTACTCAGAATCAATACGCTGTGATGATGCAATATGCTGACCAAAAGAGTCATTCGAGAAAAGCATCTTATCTTCAGGACAATATGTTACCATATTATCAGGCCAATGAATCATTGGAGTTGGAACAAAATGGAGTGTACGCTTACCTAAAGAGATACTATCTCCACCATTTACAATCTTAACATTGAAATCTCTATGATAGAGAAGCTTGAGTGCCTTGTCAGCATTACCTGTGGCATAAATCTGAGCATTTGGAACTCTTTCTAAAAGTGCAGGTAAACTTCCCGAATGATCACCTTCAACATGGTTCTGGACAATAATATCTATCTTGCTTGGGTCAACAATCTTTGAGATTCTTTCAATCATCTCAGGATAGAGTTTTTCTTTTACATTATCAATCAGAGTAATCTTCTCATCAATAATCAAATAGGCATTGTAGGTTGAGCCTCTTTGAGTAAGGTATCCGTGAAAATTCCTCAGATCCCAATCAATCACTCCAACCCAATAAATCCCTTTCTTTAACTCTCTTGGTAGCATAAATCCTCCATCTATATTCTTTATTTTGATTTCTGACAAATAGGACAAAAGAAAGTAGAGCGTCCCCCAATCTTGATTCTCTCAATAGCATGACCTTTAGGACATTGCTTCTTCTGATAAACTCTTAAGAACTTCTGAAAAGAACCGGGTTTATCATCAATGTTTCTAAAGTCAGAGATGCTTGTACCATTATGGATTAAGGCTTCAGCCAACACTTCTTTTGTTGCTGTAATAACTCTTTTAACCTCTGCTTTTGTCAATCTATTTCCTAAGGTCAAGGGGTGAATATTGATTCTATAGAGCAATTCACAAACATAGATATTACCTAAGCCGGCAATAACCGTTTGGTCTAATAAAATGGTCTTAATTGGTGACTTCTTCTTCTGTAAAACTTCATTAAGATAGTTGGCATTGAACTCTGCTAATAATGGCTCAGGTCCTAACTTCAGTATTGCCGGGTCGGTAGCATCAATGTTATAAGCTTTGATTGAGCCGAAGGTTCTGATATCCTCAAACTGCAATAGTGTATTGTCTCTGAAATTGATTACAGCTCTAGTATGTGGACTGATTTGCTCATGTTCAGCATATACTAATTTACCAGTCATTCGCAAATGAACAACAAAGTTAAACCTATTCCCCACATTAATTAGGATATATTTTCCTCTGCGAGTGATATCTATAATGACTTCACTACAATCCCAAACATTCTCATCGGTATGGTTATATACCGTGTTAACTCCTAACACGGTTACAGCTTCTCTCTGCTTCCCTTTTATCTT